>NZ_JBDGML010000094.1:0-36146 GCF_057655195.1 Arthrobacter sp. Soil_N43 | reverse complement strand
GGCTGTAGAAGATGTCCACGTAGTCCAGTCCCATGCGCTGCAGGGACTGGTCCAGGCTGGACAGCAGGTACTTGCGGGAACCCCATTCACCATACGGGCCGGGCCACATGTAGTAGCCGGCCTTGGTGGCGATGACCAGCTCATCGCGGTAGGGCCTGAAATCCTCGCGCAGGTGCCGGCCGAAGTTGGCCTCCGCCGATCCGTCCGGAGGGCCGTAGTTGTTGGCGAGGTCGAAGTGGTTCACGCCCAAGTCGAAGGCACGGCGCAGGATGGCGCGCTGTTCGTCAAAGCGCTTGTCGTCGCCGAAGTTGTGCCAGAGGCCGAGGGAGATGGCCGGAAGCTTGAGGCCGCTGCGTCCGACACGGCGGTACGGCATGGTTTCATAGCGGTTGTCTGCAGCCAAATAAGTCATACGTACCATCCTGCCAGCCATCGGGCCGTGCCGGGGCCGGTGTCCATCATCCGGTCAGGACGACGGACACCGGCCCAGGGCGATCGGCAGAGCAGCCGCTCGAAAGCAGCCCGTCAGTCCCCGAGAACGGCTGCGCTCAGCCCCGGCAGTTCCACCTTGCCCCCCTCAATGCGGACGGCATCATCGGTGGCAAGGAGCAGCTCGGCGCCGGCGCGGTCCAGGGTGACCGGCTGCTCGGCGAAGTTCAGCAGGACCTGCACGCCGCCGCGCCGGAAGCGCAGCCAGCGGGCGTCGTCGTCGAACTCCGCTTCCGTGGCCTCGAAGCCCAGGGCGGTGAGGTCCGGCGTGGAACGCCGCAGGCGGATGAGCGCCCGGTACAGGTCCAGCAACCGGGCGTGGTCGCCCTCGGAGGCTTCCGCCCAATCCAGCTTGGAGCGCGTGAACGTTGCCGGATCCTGGGGATCGGGCACGACGGCGGGATCCCACCCCATGCGTTCGAACTCCCTGATCCGGCCTTCCGCGGTGGCCTTGCCAAGCTCGGGCTCCGGATGTGAGGTGAAGAACTGCCACGGCGTGGAGGCGCCGTATTCCTCCCCCATGAACAGCATGGGCGTGAACGGACCGGTCAGGGTCAGCACGGCAGCGAGTGCCAGGCTGCCGTACGGCAGTGACTGCGACAGCCGGTCACCGGTGGCCCTGTTGCCGATCTGGTCATGATTCTGCGAGCAGACCACCAGTGCCGCCGGGTGCACGGCGGCGGCGTTGATCGGGCGGCCGTGGCGGCGTCCGCGGAAGCTGGAGTAGCTGCCGTCGTGGAAGAAGCCGTCCCGCAGCACCTTGGCGAGGGAACCCAGCGAGTCGAAGTCCCCGTAGTAGCCGGTGGTTTCCCCGCTGACGCTGACGTGGACGGCATGGTGGAAGTCGTCGCTCCACTGCCCTGCCAACCCGTAGCCGTTGACATCGCGGGGGTACAGCAGTCGCGGGTTGTTGAGGTCCGACTCTGCGATCAGGGTCAGCGGACGGCCAACCTCGGCGGAGATCTCGTCGGCTAAGGCCCCGAAGTCCTCCAGGATGTGGACGGCCCGTTCGTCCTTCAGTGCGTGCACGGCATCCAGGCGGAGCCCGTCCACGCGGTAGTCGCGCAGCCACATGGCGACGTTGTCGAGGATGTACCGGCGGACGTGGTCCGAGCCCGGTCCGTCCAGGTTGACGGAGTCACCCCAGGTGTTGCCCTCGCCGTGCTTGAGGTACGGCCCGAACCGGGGCAGGTAGTTTCCGCTCGGCCCGAGGTGGTTGTAGACCACGTCCTGGATGACGCCGATGCCCGCGGTGTGGGCGGCGTCCACGAACCGCTGGTACGCGGCCGGCCCGCCGTAGCCCTCGTGGACGGCGAACCACTGCACGCCGTCGTAGCCCCAGTTGTGTGTGCCGTTGAAGGCGTTCACCGGCAGCAGTTCCACGTAGTCGATGCCCAGGCCGGCCAGATAGTCCAGCTTTGCGGCGGCGGCGTCGAGCGTTCCTTCCGGCGTAAAGGTCCCGAGGTGGAGCTCGTAGATCACGGCGCCCTGGAGCGCCCTGCCCTGCCACCCGCTGTCCTGCCATTGGTAGGTGCCGGGATCGAAAGTGCGGGACAGTGCGTGGACGCCGTCCGGCTGGCGGCGGGTCCGCGGATCAGGCAGCGGCGTTTCGTCGCCGTCGAGCAGGTATCCGTAGTCGACCTCGCCGGCAGCGGGCGCCTCCCCGGCCGTCCACCAGCCGTCATCCTCGGGCCCGGTGCCGGGGCGCCGGACCATCTGGTACCGCTCCCCGCCGGCCAGCAGCGTCACGGACCCTGCTTCGGGCGCCCAGATGTCGAACCGCTGCGGCCCCTGCACGGGTTTGGCCGCGTAATTCTGCTGCGTCATGACGTTCCTCCTGTCTCAGGCACCAGCAGCGCCACCGGGTAGGCCCGGAAAATCTCCGCAAGCGCCGCGGGCCCGGGGCCGAATCCGGCACCGGTCAGTTCATCCTTCATGGCGGTCTCAAGCTCGACGGCGGTGTCCCGCCAGCCGCCCGACTGTGCCAGTCCGAACGGCAGCCGGGTGGCCAGGGTCAGCGCGCCGGGCGTTCCCCCGGCTCCGCGGTCGAAGCCCAGCAGGTGTGCGGCCGCGGGGCCGCTCGCCTGCACCGGACGGTATCCGGTAAACAGCTCCTGCCGGTTGCGCCGCAGGCGCAGGGCGCGGGAGGTCACCAGCAGCTTGGCCCGCTCGTCGGTGAATGACGCCGGCCGTTCACCGGCGTCCAGCTGCTCCAGGGCCCGCTTCCGGTCCGGGAAGCTGAACGGGCGGCGGTTGTCCGGGTCGGTCAGCGAGCGGTCCCAGAATTCAGTGCCCTGATACACGTCGGGCACGCCCGGCATGGTCAGCTGCACCAGCTTTGCCGAGAGCGAGTTCGACGCGCCGTGCGGTGCCAGGAGCTCCACGAGGGTTTCCAGTTCCGCACGGACCTCGGGGTTGTCGAACGCGGAATCGACGGCGGCGGCCAGCGTCTCTTCGAACGCGGGGTCGGGGTCCGTCCAGGTGGTGGAGCTGCTGGCCTCGCGGGCCGCCTTGAGCGCGTACGCCTGGAGGCGCTCCCGCTCTGCCGGCCACGCACCGGCAATGGCCTGCCACAGCAGGACGGACAGCGGCCCGTCAGGCAGCGGTGCCAGGGAGTTCAGCCGGTCAAGGGCCTGCTCCCATTCGGCGGCTGCTTCGGAGATGACGGAGATCCGTGCCCGGGTGTCCTCGCTCCGTTTCGTGTCGTGCGTGCTGAGCGTGGTCATGGAGAGCGGCAGCTCCGCCTGGCGGCGGGACATCCGGCGGTGGAATTCCTCCGGGTCGAGCGAGAACTCCGTGGGGTCCGCGCCGACTTCCGTAAGGGTGCCGAGCCTGTTGTAGCGGAAGAACGCGGTGTCCTCCACGCCCTTGGCCATGACCATTCCCGAGGTCTGCTGGAACCTGCGGGCGAGCTCAAGTTCCGTGTCCTGCAGCAGCGGGTGCAGCACCCGGATGGCCTGGTCCAGCTCCGGGCGCCAGCGCGCGGCGAGCTCGCAGGCTTCCTTCAGGACTTCCCCGCCCGTGGGCAGGTAGGTGCGGTAGACCGGGAACGCCGCGATGATTTCCGCAATCGCATCGGCTGCCGCCTCCGGGGAGATGCCTGATCCGTCCGGCACCAGCCGGGCGAGCCGCAGGATCTCGGAGTGAAGGATGCCGTCGGTGATCCGGCGCTTGGTTCCGCGGATCACCTGCTGGTAGTCGGCAGGTTCGCCGCCGCGCAGCCGGGCGTCGATCCGGTCGAGCACGTCGCGCCCCTGCGGATCGACGAAGATGCGGTCGACGTCGGCGAGGGCATCGTAGCCGGTGGTCCCTTCGCATTCGAAGCTGGCGGGCAGTTGCTCCCCCGGTTCGAGGATTTTTTCGACCAGCAGGTATGCCCCGCCGGTTACCTCCCGGAGGCGCCTCAGGTAGCCCTCCGGGTCGGCGAGGCCGTCCGGGTGGTCGATCCGCAGTCCGTCCGCAAGTCCTTCACGGAACCAGCGCACCACTTCCTCATGGGCCTTGTCGAAGACGGACGGCAGTTCCACACGGACACCGGCGAGCGTGTTCACGGCGAAGAAGCGGCGGTAGTTCAGCTCGTTGTCGGCACGCCGCCAACCCATGAGTTCGTAATGCTGCCTGGCGTGCACATCCCGGGGCGAATCACCCTCGGTGTAGCTGCCCTCGGCGAGCGGAAAGCGGTGGTCGTAGTAGCGCAGTTCACCGTCCCTGACCTCGAGCTGGTCCAGGTCGTCGTCGCTGCCCAGGACCGGAATCCGGATCCGGCCGCCGGCAAGGTCCCAGTCGACGTCGAAGGCCTCCGCGTAGGGGGATCCGCGGCCCTCCTTGAGCAGCGACCACCACCAGGGGTTCTGTGCCGGCGTGGCCACGCCCACGTGGTTGGGCACGATGTCGATCAGGACGCCCATGCCGGCAGCACGGGCAGCCCTGGAAACGGCGGCCAGGCCCTCGGGACCGCCGCGCTCCGGGTCCACCACGGACGGATCCGTGACGTCATAGCCGTGGTCGGAACCGCTCTCGGCCTTGAGCACCGGCGAGAGGTAGATCCAGTCGACGCCCAGGGAGTGCAGGTACGGCACGGTTTCGGCGGCATCGAACAGGGTGAAGCCTTGCCTGATCTGGAGCCGGTAGGTGGAGACGGGCGTCCTCATGCGTCCTCCCCTGCCGGCTTGCCTGCCTTCGGCTTCCCGGACCGCTTCCCGGCATGCCCTCCTGCGGGCTTCCCGGGATGCTTCCCTGCGGGCTTTTCCGCTGGCTTCTCCGCCGGCTTCTCCGCCGGCTTTTCCGTCACCTTTTCGTCCGGCTTGTCAGCGGGCGCGTCCGCAGGCTTTTCAGCCGGCTTCTCCGCGGGCTTGGCGTCGGCTGCCTCCTCCGGGTCGGGCGCCGGCGTGGCCTTCTTGGTCTTGCTCGGCTCCGGCACGGCCGGGGCGGTAAGGGCCGCCGTCTCGGTGGTTGCCGTCTGCGTCAGGGCTGCCAGGGAGGCCGCAACGGAGTGGTCGGGTTCCTCCTCCGGGGCACTGTGCGCGCGCAGCACCACGAGTGATTTCGCCGCAACGGACAGCCTGCCGCCAGCCGCCACGGGCTCGGAATCGGCACCCGCACCCGCGGTGTCGATGATGGTGTCCCAGGCCGGAGCGTATTCGTCCGAGGGCAGCTTGAATTCGACGTCGCCATCGTGGGCGTTGAAGTACAGCACGAAGTTGACGTCCTGGATGCGTCGCCCGCGGCTGTCCTTGCCTTGGATGCCGTCACCGTTGAGGAAGACGCCCACGGACCTGCCGAAGCCGCTGTCCCAGTCCTCCGGCTGCATGGTGCTGCCGTCCGGGTCCAGCCATACGATGTCCGGCAGCCGTTCGCCTTCGCCCCGGCGGACAGGCCTGCCGTCGAAGAAGCGGCTGCGCCGGAACGTGGGGTGTTTGGCCCGCAGCGAGTTGACGGCCGCCGTGAACTCAATCAGCGGCTGGTCAACGTTGTCCCAGTTGATCCACGTCAGTTCCGAATCCTGGCAGTAGCCGTTGTTGTTGCCCTTCTGCGTGCGGCCCAGTTCGTCGCCGTGGAGCAGCATGGGAACGCCCTGCGAAAGCAGCAGCGAAGCGATGAAGTTGCGCTGCTGGCGCGCCCTGAGCCCCAGGACCTTGGCGTCGTCCGTGGGCCCCTCCGCACCGCAGTTCCAGGAGCGGTTGTGGGACTCGCCGTCGTTGTTGCCTTCGCCGTTGGCTTCGTTGTGCTTCTCGTTGTAGGAGACCAGGTCAGCCAGCGTGAAGCCGTCGTGGGCCGTGACGAAGTTGATGGAGGCCACGGGGCGGCGGCCGGAGTGCTCGTAGAGGTCCGCCGAGCCCGTGATGCGCGAGGCGAACTCGCCCAGCGTTGCCGGCTCGCCGCGCCAGAAGTCACGGACGGTGTCGCGGTACTTCCCGTTCCATTCCGTCCACTGCGGCGGGAAGTTGCCCACCTGGTAGCCGCCGGGTCCAACGTCCCACGGCTCCGCGATCAGCTTGACCTGGGAGACCACCGGGTCCTGCTGGATGAGTTCGAAGAAGGTGGAGAGCTTGTCGACGTCGTAGAACTCGCGTGCCAGCGTGGAGGCGAGGTCGAAGCGGAAGCCGTCCACGTGCATTTCGGTCACCCAGTAGCGCAGCGAGTCCATGAGCAGCTGCAGGGAGTGCGGCTGGCGGACGTTCAGCGAGTTGCCGGTGCCGGTGTAGTCCATGTAGTGCTGGAGGTCCCCCTCCATCAGCCGGTAGTAGGCCTGGTTGTCGATGCCCTTGAAGGACAGCGTGGGGCCGAGGTGGTTGCCCTCTGCCGTGTGGTTGTACACGACGTCGAGGATGACTTCGATGCCTGCGCGGTGCAGTGACCGGACCATGGCCTTGAAGTCCTGGACCTGCTGGCCGGTGTCGCCGGTGGAGCTGTAGCTGTTGTGCGGGGCGAAGAACCCGATGGTGTTGTAGCCCCAGTAGTTGCTGAGCCCCTTGTCCTCCAGGATGCCGTCGTTGACGAACTGGTGCACAGGCATGAGCTCGATCGCCGTGATGCCCAGCTTCTGCAGGTGCGAGATGACGGCAGGGTGTGCCACGCCGGCGTAGGTGCCGCGCTGCTCCTCCGGGATCTCGGGGTGGAGCTGCGTGAGGCCCTTGACGTGGGCTTCATAGATCACCGACTGGTGGTACGGGATGCGCGGAAGGTGGTCGCCGTCCCAGTCGAAGAACGGATTGATGACCACGCCCATCATCATGTGCGGCGCGGAGTCCTGGTCATTCCGGGAGGTGGGGTCGCCCATGTTGTAGGAGAAGAGGGCGGGGTCCCAGTCGATCTGGCCGTGCACTGCCTTCGCGTACGGGTCCAGGAGGAGCTTGTTCGGGTTGAAGCGGTTTCCGGAGGAGGGGTCGTACGGCCCGTGGACGCGGTAGCCGTACTTCTGTCCGGGCTGCACATGCGGCAGGTAACAGTGCCACACGTACCCGTCCACTTCCGCGACGTCGACCCTGGTCTCCGTGCCGTCTTCGTCGAAGAGGCACAGTTCGACCTTGTCTGCCCTTTCGCTGAACAATGCGAAGTTGGTTCCGGTTCCGTCGAAGGTGGCGCCAAGGGGGTACGCCGATCCGGGCCAGATTTCCATTCGTGCTCCTATTACGTTGTCCAACATTGCCTCCGGCGGGTGTGTGCTGCGCCACCCGCGGGGAACTTGGTTTTACCGTAGCCCGTGGGAGCGACTATTACGCTGCCACGGCCGCTGATTGCTAAGCGCACTTACTTTATCCCAGATTCCGGGGATGGCCTCCGCGATGCGTCCCGCGGTCAGCGGCGCGCCGTTCGAGGCCGCTGCCCCGGCCCTCGCATGAAGGCTCGCCGCCATGGCGGCAATGGCCGCCCAGCGCTCGTCCGGATCGATGCCCGCCGCCCGGAAGCGCCCGACGTCGGACCCCACCTGGGCAAGCAGCGCACCGATGACGCCGGCCAGCACATCACCGCTGCCGGCGGTGGCCAGCCAGGGTGTGCCGTCGGACTGGCTGTAGAAGTCCTGGTAGGGCGAGGCCACCAGGGTGGTGGCCCCCTTCAGCAGCACGGTGGCTTCCGTCAGGCCCGCGGCCTGGCGGACCGCCGCGAGGGTTGCCGCTTCCACGGCTTCACGGTCCATGCCGGCGCCGAGGCGCTGCAGCAGGGTGGCCAGTTCGCCGGCGTGCGGGGTCAGGACCACCTGCGGGGCCAGGACGTCGGGCAGGGCCGGCAGAGCGCCGGCATCGGCCACGGTAGGCAGCCCGGAATCGGCGGCGTCGCGGACGTGCTGCATCTGTTCGTCATCGGAACCGTCCACGCCGGATCCCACGAGCCACGCCTGAACGTGGGTGTCGGCGACTGTTCCGGTGCCGCACACCACTTCCGGACAGCTTTGCCTGATGAGGTCGGCGACGTCCGGCGGGCCGAGGTAGCGCACCATGCCCACGCCTGAGGCGAGAGCCCCGCGGCAGGCGAGCACCGCAGCTCCCGGGTACGCTGCGGACCCTGCCACCACTCCGAGGACGCCCCGGGAGTACTTGTGTGAGCGGCGTTGAGGGCTGGGGAGCAGCGTGGCGAGGTCGGAGGCTTCAAACCGCCGCAGCGCGGGCCAGGGCAGCCCGTCCTCGATCCCGATCGGTACCACGTGGACCGTGCCGGCGTAGTCCGCGCCCGGGTCGGCCAGCAGGCCGGCCTTGGCGCCGCCGAAGGTGACGGTGAGATCGGCGGGCAGCACCGGGCCCGCCGTTTCTCCGGTGTCGGAGTTCACTCCGCTGGGGACATCGCAGGCCACCGCCAGGCGGGGCGGCCGTTCAGCAAGCAAGGACACGAGGGCCGCGGCGCTGCCGCGCAGCCCGCCCTGGGCGCCGGTGCCGAGGAGGGCATCGATGACGACGTCGGCCAGGCTGGCCTGCGCTGCCAAGTCAGGGGCGTTGGCTTCGGTCAGGTGGACCACCCGGCCGCCGGCCCGTTCGAAGGCTGCGAGGGCGTCGGGGTGGGCGCTGTCCGCGGCGAGGACCGCCGTCGTCCGCATCCCCCGTCCCGCGAGGTGTGCGGCGGCGAAGAGGCCGTCCCCGCCGTTGTTGCCCTTGCCGGTCAGCACCACGACGCGGCAGCCGTAGAGCCGGGAGCCGCGGGTCCGCAGCTCCGAGACCACCGCGTTGGCAAGGCCGTAGGCGGCCCGCTGCATGAGAACAGCGCCCATACCTGAATCCAGCAGGGGCTTTTCAGCCTCCCGTATCTGGGTTCCGGTATAGGCGCTGATCATCAGTCCAGTCCGTTCGCGGTGCTTGTCCGACGGTCCGCCGGGGTCAGCCCTCGGCCAGGACGGTCGCGGTGGCGATGCCGCCGTCGTGGCTCATGGACAGATGCCAGCGTTTGACGCCCTTGGCCTCGGCCACGGCCAGCACTGTCCCCTTGACCTGGATCGTGGGGCCGTTCTGGTCCAGCCCGATCCAGCAGTCCTGCCAGTTCATGCCCGCCGGCGCCCCGAGGACCTTGGCCACAGCCTCCTTGGCGGCAAAGCGCGCCGCAAGGGAGCGGGTGTTCAGTTCCCGTTCGGCCGGAACGAACAGCCGGTCGCGCAGCCCTGGGGTGCGCTCCAGCTGGCGGCCGAACCGTTCAATGTCCACGACGTCTACGCCGATGCCAACAATCATGGGCTTACTCTACGGTGACGCTCTTGGCCAGGTTGCGTGGCTGGTCCACGTCGTATCCCTTGGCGGCGGCGAGTTCACACGCGAAGATCTGCAGCGGCACGGTGGTCAGCAGCGGCATCAGCAGCGTGGGAGTTTCCGGCACGTAGAAGACGTGCTCGGCGTAGTCCCGGACCGCCTCGTCGCCTTCCTCGGCGATCACCAGCGTGCGGGCACCGCGGGCGCGGATCTCCTGGATGTTGGACACCACCTTGGAGTGCAGCGAGTCCCGGCCGCGCGGCGAGGGCACCACCACGAAGACCGGCTGGCCTTCGTCGATCAGCGCGATGGGGCCGTGCTTCAGCTCACCGGCGGCGAAGCCCTCGGCGTGGATGTAGGCAATTTCCTTCAGCTTCAGCGCACCCTCGAGGGCCACGGGGTAGCCCACGTGGCGGCCCAGGAACAGCACGGACTTCTCGTCCTTCATGCTGCGGGCGAGGTCGCGCAGTTCACCGGCATTGTCGAGGATCTTCTGGATCTTCGCCGGGATCTTGCCCAGGTCAGCCAGCACGTCCTTGATCTGGCCGGAGAAGATGTTCCCGCGCAGCTGCGCCAGGTACAGGCCCAGCAGGTACGCGGCCGTAATCTGGGCCAGGAAGGCCTTCGTGGACGCCACCGCGATCTCCGGGCCGGCGTGCGTGTACAGCACGGCGTCGGATTCACGCGGAATGGTGGACCCGTTGGTGTTGCAGATCGACACCGTGATGGCGCCCTGCTCCCGGGCGTACCGCACGGCCATGAGCGTATCCATCGTTTCGCCCGACTGGCTGATCGAGACCACCAGCGTGTTGGGGCCAACGATCGGGTCGCGGTAGCGGAACTCGTGGGCGAGCTCCACCTCGGTGGGGATCCGGCACCAGTTCTCGATGGCGTACTTGGCAACCATGCCGGCATACGCGGCGGTGCCGCAGGCCAGCACGATGATCTTGTCGACCCTCTTCAGCAGCGCCGGATCGATGCGCAGCTCATCCAGGGTCAGCTTGCCGTTCAGGTCCGAACGGCCCAGCAGCGTCTGCGCCACGGCGTCGGGCTGGTCATGGATTTCCTTCTCCATGAAGGAGGCGAAGCCGCCCTTCTCGGCAGAGGCCGGGTCCCAGTCAACGTGGTACTCCTTGCCCTCGGCCGGGGCACCGTAGAAGTCCGTGATCTCCACCGTGTCAGCGGTGATCGTCACGATCTGGTCCTGGCCCAGCTCCACCGCACGGCGGGTGTAGTCAATGAACCCGGAGACGTCCGATCCCAGGAAGTTCTCCCCCTCGCCCAGACCCACCACGAGAGGCGAGTTCCGGCGGGCGGCCACCACGACGTCCGGCTGGTCCGCGTGTACGGCCAGCAACGTGAACGCGCCCTCAAGGCGCTGGCAGGCCAGCTGCATCGCGGTGGTCAGGCCGCCGTCGGACACGTCGCCGTTAAGCTTGTTCCGGAAGATGTCCCCCAGCAGGGCAGCCGCGACCTCAGTGTCGGTCTCCGATGCGAAAACCACACCCTTGGCCAGCAGTTCCTGCTTCAGCTCGGCGAAGTTTTCGATGATGCCGTTGTGGATCACCGCCAGCTTCCCGCCGTCGGACAGGTGCGGGTGCGCGTTCTGGTCCGTCGGGCCGCCATGGGTGGCCCAGCGCGTGTGGCCGATACCGGTCAGCGACGCCGGCAACGGACGCGCCTCCAGCTCAGCGAGCAGATTGCTCAGCTTGCCGGACTTCTTCCGCGAGGAAATCTCCCCGTCGGCCACCACGGCCACACCGGCAGAGTCATACCCCCGGTACTCCAGACGGCGCAGACCCTCAAGAACAACATCCAGCGCACCGTGCCCGGCATCAGCCCGGCCAGACGTACGCCCTACATAACCCACGATTCCACACATGGGTATAAGCCTAACCGGCTTCGAGGAGAACCGACGTCGGATGACCTCCGGCGGGGCGTACGCCGGTTGCCGCAAAAGCGGTCGATGGAACGCCTGCAAGGGCACGAAAGGGCCCGTCATCAGCGGCTTTACGGCGCCTCGCATTTCGCTCTCGGCGTTGCGAGGGGCAGAATCTCTAGGGTGACTTCGCAACGCAATGAAGCGAACGGGGAAGGTGTCTCGCCGTTCGTGGAGCTGGACCGGCAGACCTGGTCCCGGCTCGCAGCCCAGATGGAACAGCCCCTTAATGAAGAGGATGTGCTGCGCCTCCGTGGGCTCGGCGATCCCCTGGACATCAACGAGGTCCGGGAGGTTTACCTGCCGTTGTCACGCCTGCTGCACCTCTATGTCGAGGCCGCCGGCCAACTGCATGCCGCCACCACCACGTTCCTGGGCGAACAGACCCAGCGGACGCCTTTCGTCATCGGCGTCGCGGGATCGGTGGCCGTGGGCAAGTCCACCATCGCCCGCGTGCTGCGCGAGATGCTCCGGCGCTGGCCCGGGACGCCCAACGTCGAGCTGATCACCACAGATGGGTTCCTGTACCCGCTCGCCGAGCTAAAGCGCCGGCAGCTGCTCGAACGCAAGGGTTTCCCGGAATCCTACGACCGCCGGGCGCTGCTGCGGTTCGTCAGCGAGATCAAGGGCGGGGCGGAGGAAGTCCGGGCGCCGTGGTATTCGCACGTCACCTATGACATCGTTCCCGGCAAGGAAGTGGTGGTCCGCCGCCCGGATGTCCTCATTGTTGAAGGGCTGAACGTCCTGGCGCCGGCGAGGCCGCGGCATGACGGCCGCCAGGGGCTGGCGCTGAGCGACTTCTTCGACTTCTCCATCTACGTGGATGCCAAGACCTCCTACATCGAGGAGTGGTATGTGGACCGGTTCCGCAAGCTGCGCTCCACGGCGTTCGCGCAGCCCGAGTCGTACTTCCACCGCTATGCCACCCTCTCGGACGATGAAGCCGAGCGGACGGCCCGTGACATCTGGAA
This sequence comes from Arthrobacter sp. Soil_N43, assembly GCF_057655195.1. Classification (NCBI taxonomy): domain Bacteria; kingdom Bacillati; phylum Actinomycetota; class Actinomycetes; order Micrococcales; family Micrococcaceae; genus Arthrobacter; species Arthrobacter sp. Soil_N43. The sequence goes on along the minus strand of NZ_JBDGML010000094.1, from coordinate 24,078 downwards.
GCGCATCAACGAACCGAACCTGGAAGAGAATGTGCTGCCCACGAGGGGCCGGGCGCAGCTTGTCCTCACCAAGGAAGCGGACCATTCCGTCCGCCGGATGCTGCTGAGGAAGGTCTAGCACAGGTGTGCTACGACTGCTCCCCCGGGCCGGAGCGTCCGGCAGATAACCTCGTTTCCGCCCCCAGCCGGCGCCTCGTTGCACGGCTGCTCTTTGCCGGTGCGGGGCTGTCAGTGCTGGCCGCCTGCACTCCGGCAGGTACCCAGCCTTCACCCGCCGCCACGACGGGCACGACGCCGGCGCTCCCGACGGCGTCCGGCTCGCCGGGCGCTTCGTCCGGCACGGTGTCACCGACCGGATCCGCCTCCGCGGCACCGACCGCAACCGCGTCCGCACCGCCGTCGGCCCCTGCCACTCGCTCCGCGACGGCACCGCCGTCGGCCGCCACCACCCCGACCGGAGCGCCCGCAAGGCCGTCGGCTGCTGCCCGCCTCCCCCGGCAGTACTCGCTGACCGACCCGGCCAGCCCCTGGCTGGTGGTCAACAAGCGGCGGCCGCTGAAGCCAGCCAACTACGTCCCGCGCGACCTCGTACAGCCGCGCGTTGCCCTCGCCGTATCCGGCGAGGCGGCGCTGCTGAACCGCACGACGGCGGCTGCCGCGGAACGGATGTTCGCCGCGGCAGCGGCGGACGGCGTGGTGATGACGCTGGCCAGCGGCTACCGTTCCTACGCCACGCAGGTGGCGACGTACAACGGCCATGTCAGTGCGCGCGGGCAGGCGGCCGCCGACACCGCGTCAGCGCGGCCGGGCCACTCCGAGCACCAGACCGGATGGGCGTTCGACATCGGAGACGGCGGCGGGGCCTGCAGTTTCCAGCCGTGCTTTGCCGAGCAGCCAGCCGCTGTGTGGGCCAAGGCCAACGCGCACCGGTTCGGCTTCGTGGTGCGTTACCCGTGGATGCTGCACCCCGTTACGGGCTACTACTACGAGTCGTGGCACCTGCGGTACATCGGGGTGGAGGCGGCCGCGGACATGCGGAAGCGCGGGATCGCCACGCTCGAGGAGTACTTCGGGCTGGAAGCGGCGCCGGGGTACCCGTAGCCGTGACACGCCGGCCGGGGCCCGTGCGATAGTTTGGTTCCCATGCTTACCGGATTCAAGAAATTCATCCTCAAGGGCAATGTCATTGACCTTGCCGTGGCCGTCATCATCGGCGCCGCCTTCAGTTCCGTCGTGGACGCACTGGTCAAAAGCGTCATGATGCCGCTCATTTCCCTGCTGGTGGGAGAGCCCAACTTCGACGATTTCCTGGCCTTCGGCGATGTGCGGTTCGGCGTGCTCCTCACAGCCGTGGTCAACTTCCTGCTGGTGGCGGCCGCGATCTACTTTGTCATCGTCGTTCCCATGAACCACATGATCGAACGCCGCAACCGCAAGCTGGGCATCAACCAGGACGTCAAGGAGGAAGCCGCCGAAGACCCGCAGATCGCGCTGCTCACCGAAATCCGGGATTCGCTCCGCAGCGAGTCGAGGAAGTGAGCAACTTCCGTTCGACGGCCAACGCCTCCTGCTTACCCGGCTCGTCCGTTTAGAGCAGCCCGTCCACCGGTGCGCGGCCGCGCCCGGCGACGACGTAGACCCCGAATAGCAGGGCGTGTTGACGGGTACCTCGCCAGCTCAACGAGGAAGAAGCGCCACTCTGCTCGTCGACGGTAGCTCTCCAGCGACGCCGCACCAGCCCGGGGCGGAGCAGTTGGACGTCGCTGAGGGAGGAATAGGGAATCCATCTTCCTGCGTGGCGCTTTGCAAGTTCGGACGCACGAGCTGACGTAACGGTGGCGCGCTGAAAGTGTGGGTTCTCGCTGTGGTCCAGGGGGCCATGCGGGATGGTGCCGGCGGGCAGGATGAGGATGCCGTTCCGGTTGACCCATATTTGAACTTTCTGGCCGTCGCTGGCGGCGTCCCCGGAGACCAGCCGGCACAGATCGTCGTCTTCGGGAGGTTCCACGGGTTGTGCCGGCTGTGTTGTCTGAGCCGTGGCGGCAGGGTCGGGCGGGGCGACGCCGTCTCCTACTGGGGCGCCCGGCTGACCCGCGAGATGCGGGTCACGGGCCCTCCTGTTGGCAGCAGCGACAGCCTGCATAACAGCTGCGCGCAGTCCATCGGCACACAACCGGGGCGCGTCAACGGCGAACACTTCGCGATCGAGCTGGACAACCGAGTGGACGCCGATCTGCTCTCCCAACAGGTCTGCCAGGTCGTCGTGATCGGGGCGAACGAGCAGACCGACCCCGTCGTCCAGTTCCACCAGCCAGCCGTGTTTGGCGATTTCGGGTTCGTCCTCGGCCTCGACGGAAATCCAGTCCGCCAACTCGGCCGGCCGCACCGGCCCGACTTCCTCCTCCGCGATGCATGGCACGAGGAGTCCCAGGCGCTCGACAGCATCAGTGGTGTGAAGAGTACAGTCATGCTTCTTCAGCGGGTGGTGCACCATTCCCATCCGTCCTCACACGAGTATCGACAGTCCTTCGGCACACGCGAGTCTACGGCAGCGAGCGTCAGAGACAATGGGCAAAGCAAGGCGGTCCGCCTCCCCAAGGGGAGGCGGACCGCTTCTTGTTACTCCGGGGCAACCCTGGTTAGGGGACCATCTCGCTGGGGACACGGCCCAGGGCCAGCTCGGTTTTGACCACCTGCGCGAGGCGCTCGGCGATGACCTGCGCGGTCTCCTGGCTTCCGGCCTCCACCATGACGCGTACAACAGGTTCGGTGCCGGAGGGGCGGAGGAGCACGCGGCCTGTGTCACCGAGTTCCGCCTCGGCGACACGCACGGCTGCGGCGAGGACCTGGTCGCCCTTGACGCGGGCGCGGTCCACGTCCTTCACGTTGATGAGGACCTGGGGGAGCTTGGTCATCACCGTGGCCAGCTCCTTCAGGGGTTTGCCGGTGAGCGCCACCTGGGCTGCCAGCTGCAGGCCGGTCAGGACACCGTCTCCGGTGGTGGCGTGGTCGGCGAGGATCACGTGGCCGGACTGTTCGCCGCCGAGGTTGAAGCCGCCGTCGCGCATCTCTTCGAGGACGTACCGGTCCCCCACGCCCGTCTCACGGATCTCGATGCCGGCGTTGCGCAGCGCGATCTTCAGGCCGAGGTTGCTCATCACGGTGGCAACGAGGACGTTGTCGGTGAGCTTGCCGGCGTTTTTGAGCGCTATAGCCAGGATGGCCATGATCTGGTCGCCGTCCACCTCGTTGCCTTCGTGGTCCACGGCAAGGCAGCGGTCGGCGTCGCCGTCATGGGCGATGCCAAGGTCCGCGCCGTGCGCCACGACGGCGGCCTTGAGCGGGCCCAGGTGGGTGGATCCAACACCTTCGTTGATGTTCAGTCCGTCAGGCTCGGCTCCGATGACCACGACGTCGGCGCCGGCGTCCTTGAAGACCTGCGGGGAGCAGCCGCTGGCGGCACCGTGGGCGCAGTCCAGGACAACCTTCAGGCCGTGGAGGTTGTGCGGAAGGGTGCCCAGGAGGTGGACGATGTAGCGGTCCTCGGCGTCGGAGAAGCGCTGGATGCGGCCCACTTCGCCTCCGACGGGCCGGAACGGCTCCTTGCCCATCTGCTCCTCGATGGCGTTCTCCACCTCGTCGGGGAGTTTCTGGCCGCCCCGAGCGAAAAACTTGATGCCGTTGTCCGGAGCAGGGTTGTGGGAGGCGGAGATCATTACGCCAAAGTCCGCCTTCAGGTCGGCCACGAGATAGGCCGCCGCAGGCGTGGGGAGGACACCGGCGTCATAGACATCGATGCCGGAGCTGGACAGCCCGGCCTCCACAGCAGCGGCAATGAACTCGCCACTTGCGCGGGGGTCCCTCGCCACCACGGCCCGCGGCCGCGCACCTTCGGCGGTGCGTTCATGGCCGAGCACGACGGCGGCGGCCTGGGCCAGCTGCATTGCAAGCTCGGCGGTCAGCAGGCCGTTCGCCAGGCCCCGGACACCGTCTGTTCCAAATAATGTAGACATCGGGTCAAGTGTAGAGGATGGGGTAGGAGGCTGCCGAAGTGGTGTCCTTCGAGACCTGCGTACCTGTTTAGTACAGCCGGACTACCTGCCCGACTACCTGCCGCAGAGCCATGACAAGCACGTGGACTACTTGGGTTTATTGTGAAAGTACGTCTCTTTTTCTTGGCAATACCTCTCTTTTCCCTGGAGGTACCCCTCTTTGGGTAAAGGCCTCGCTATCGGTTTTGACCGGCCCCTACCATTCCATGCATGACACCTAGCAGCTGGGGCTTGGCGCTCGAAATTGTAGTACCGGTTTTCAATGAAGAAGCGGTGCTCGAAAACAGCATCAAAAGGCTCTCCGAATATTTGACCAATGAAATGCCTTCGACGTGGAAGATAACCATTGCAGACAATGCAAGCACTGACCGGACTCCGGTGATTGCAGCTCGTCTCAGCGAGCAGTTGCCTCATGTGAACTATCGCCGTCTTGAAGCCAAGGGGCGGGGATACGCCCTCCGCGATGCATGGGGTGCGTCAGAGGCCAAAGTCCTGGCGTACCTCGACGTCGATCTTTCCACCGACCTCGCCGCGCTTCCCCCGCTGGTGGCGCCGCTCCTTTCTGGGCACTCAGATATTTCCATCGGAACGAGGCTGGGACAAAGTTCACGCGTGAGCCGCGGGCCGAAGCGCGAATTCATTTCCAGGTCCTACAATCTCCTGCTCCGCCGGACAATGCAGGTGGGTTTTTCCGATGCCCAATGCGGGTTCAAGGCAATTCGCAATGATGTTGCCCGGCGCTTGCTTCCGCATGTGGAAGACAACGGCTGGTTCTTTGACACCGAGCTGCTGATCATTGCCGAACGTTCAGGCCTGCGCATCCATGAAATACCTGTTGACTGGGTAGATGACCCGGACAGCCGCGTCGATATCAGGCAGACCGCCCTCGACGACATCCGGGGCATGGTCCGTGTGGCCGGATCCCTTGTAAAAGGGTCCATTCCGGTGCAGGCCATCTACGCGGAGTTGGGCCGGCGCCCGATCGTACCGCCGGGCCGGCCCAGCTTTTTTGGCCAGGTGGTCCGTTTTGGCCTGGTGGGCGCTGTTTCAACGCTGGCATTTGCACTGCTCTATATGGTTCTCCAGGGTCCCTTCGGGGCACAGCAGGCCAATTTCCTGTCCCTGCTCCTGACCGCCGTCGGCAACACCGCAGCCAACCGCCGCTTCACCTTTGGCATCAGCGGGCCGGACAGACTGTTTACCCAGCAAGTCCAAGGCCTGATCGTTTTCCTGCTGGCTTGGGGCATCACTTCTTCGTCGCTGTGGATGCTGCACTCCGTGAACCTGGACGCCACGGCGAACATGGAGTTGCTCACGCTGACGGCAGCCAACGTTCTTGCGACCCTCATGCGGTTCGTGCTGCTCCGGATCTGGGTCTTCCGGGTCCGCCGAAGGGATGAGCAGTCCGTGGTCCTTGCGCTGCGGCCCGCCGGACAGTCGGTCCGTTGAGCGTCACCGCGGCGAGGCGGACTGCGGCGCATCGAGTCGACAGCGCCGACCCCAGGCCGCTGCCGTGGGAGGGGATCGGGCTGGTTGCTCTTCTCACAGCTACTGCTGTGTCGTTCCTTTGGGGCTTGGACCGCAACGGGTGGGCGAATCCCTACTACTCGGCAGCGGCCCAGGCCGGGTCCCAGGACTGGAAGGCATTCTTTTTCGGTTCCCTCGACGCCGGCAACCTGATCACCATCGACAAACCTCCCTTGAGCGTTTGGATCATGTCACTCTCGGTCCGGCTCTTCGGACTCAACTCATGGGCGATTCTGGTGCCCCAGGCACTTATGGGGATCGCGACCACTTGGCTCATCTATAAGATCATCCGCCGCAGCCACCCCGCTGCCCCGGCCTTACTGGGCGGCCTGATCTACGCCACGACGCCCGTTGTGGTTCTCATGTCGCGGTTCAACAACCCCGAGCCGCTCATGGGACTCCTCACCGTGGCCGCCGTCTACTTTGTTATCAGGGCATTGGAAAACAACGCCTGGTCTTGGTACCTGCTGGCAGGGACCGCCCTCGGCCTCGCGTTCATGGCTAAACAGGTCCAGGCCTTCCTGCCCATCCCGGCCTTGGTGCTGGCGGTACTCCTGTTCGGCGCCGGCACCCTGGCATCACGCCTGGTAAGACTTCTGGGCGCCCTCGCCGCGCTGGTCATCAGCGGCGGCTGGTGGATGGCCGTAGTGGACCTGACACCGCAGGAGAACAGGCCCTACGTCGGCGGATCCGCAACAAACAGCATGCTCGAACTGACACTGGACTACAACGGCTTGGCGCGGTTCCTCCGCTTCAGCACTGATCGCCAGACGGGGAATCCAAGCTCTCCCCCACCATCCGACGAGGCGTACGATGGCGGCCTATCCCGGCTGTTCAATGCAAACTTTGCACCGGAAGGCGGCTGGCTTCTCTTTACCGCCCTGGCCTGTGCTCTCGCGTTGGTCCTGCTGTGGCGGCAGTCGGTCCGAAGCCGGGCCGCTTCAGGGCTGATGACCGTGGGCGTCGCGTGGATGGTGTCTTCCTACACCCTGTTGAGCTTCTTGGGCACCATGACGCACACCTACTATGTCTTCTCGATGGCTGCCCCAATGGCAATGGTGGTGCCAATCGGGCTCCACCTGCTCTGGAGCCAGAGGCAGCGGATGGTTGCCCGGTTAATTGGTGCGGTCCTGCTGATAGGGACCGGCTACGTTGGTTTCCGGATTTTCCAGTACAGCGATGACTGGGGGCTCTGGCCGATCGCTGTGGCATGGGCGACGATCCTAGCGACGGTGGGGTGGCTGTGGGCCAGGAGTTCCACCCAGCGTTTTGCGGCCCTCGCCCTCGTCGCGGCGTCACTTGTGCTGGCACCGGTGGCCACAGACCTGATCACCTTGAACCGATCACAGGTGGGCACGAATCCGCTCTCCGGCCCCGTGGCCAATAACCCTCTGGCGCTGTCCGCCCATCTTGACGCTGCCCGACGCGGCGACCCGCCGCTGGACCGCCACCTTGGTTTCGGCGTCGAACCATCCGCAGAGGTGACCACCCTGCTCAGGGAATCCGACGGCGCTGAATGGGCGGCGGCCACGTACACGGCCCAAAACGCCGCCCAGTATCAGCTCGCAGCGCAGCGTCCGGTCATTGCCCTCGGCGGGTGGCTCGGAAACGACCCTGCCCCCACCTTCGATCGGTTCAAGGCACTTGTGGCGGACGGCAGGATCGCATATTTCATTTGGCAACAGCCGATAGTGGACGAAATCCCTTTGGGAAAGGACGCTGCTGCCATCACGGATTGGGTTCAGTCCAGTTTCAAGGGGGAAAACGTTGACGGCGTCAGAATCTACGACCTTAGGCACTGACCGCACCACGAGGCCGGACGATGGTGCCCCTCGCAGGCCGGGATGGGAGCCATGGGGCCTTGCCGGCATCCTGGTTTTGGCAGCCTTCCTGTACGTCTGGGGAATAGCAGACAACGGCTGGGCCAATGCGTACTACTCGGCGGCAGTACAGGCTGGTCAGAATGACCCGGCCGCTTTTTTCTTTGGCTCCTCGGATTGGGGTAACTCCATAACCGTGGACAAGCCACCGTTGAGCTTGTGGATCATGGGCTTGTCGGTCCGGCTCTTTGGCTTGAACACGTGGGCTCTGTTGCTTCCCCAGGCCGCGATGACAATGGCGAGCATCCTGTTGATCCATCGTCTGGCCCGGAGGCATCTGCCCCTATCTGCAGCCCTGCTTTCCGCCGCTGTTTTCGCGTGTACTCCCATCACCGTGCTGCTGGCCCGCTATAACAACCCCGATCCCCTCATGGTGCTGCTGATGCTTGCGGCCCTCTATGCAGGGATGCGGGCCGCGGAGTCCGGCCGGACAAGGTTTCTGTACCTGGCCGCCTGCATTCTCGCCCTGGGGTTTCTTGCCAAACAGCTTCAAGCATTCCTCGTATTGCCTGCCATAGCGCTGGCGTTCTGCTTCTATGCGCAGAAGGCGTGGCGGGCACGGGTTATCTCACTTCTTCTAGCCGGTCTGGTTTTGGCGGTGGGATCCTTGGCATGGCCGCTGGCCGTCGATCTCACTCCCCCTGGCTCCCGACCCTATGTAGGCGGCTCTGCCTCCAACAGCATGCTTGAGCTAACTGTTGGCTACAACGGAATCAATCGCGTCCTGCAGCACGAGGATGATCCCTCCGTGGCACTCATTCCTCAAGAATTGCGGAGCGTCGAAACGGACGCCGGACTGTTCCGCCTGTTTAATTCGAACTACGGCCAGGAGATTGGCTGGCTGTTGCTTCCAGCATTATTGGCTTGCATCGCCATAGTGGTGACAGTTCTGAGGGGCCGATACAGCCGGAATAAGTCGATCTTTGCAGTCGCTTCAATGACGTGGATGATCACCACGTATCTCATGCTCAGTTTCATGGGGAACAGCTTCCATTCCTATTACACCGCATCCCTCGCGGCACCCTTGGCGCTTTGTCTTGGCTTGGGTGCGGAACTGCTCACATCGCCCTGGCAGTCCCGCCTGAGCCGAATCGCCATCGCCGCGTCCGTGGTTTCGAGCTGCATTTTTGCGCAAGCGATGTGGCAACTGAGCGCCGTATACCCGCAAGTGCTGGGTACTGGCGTGCTCCTCCTGGGCTTGCTCGCTGGCGCATTGCTGTCCGTGCCAGCACCGGGGAAATGGGTGCACCGAGCGGCCGCCTGGCTGGCCATCGGCACCCTGATGGTCGGACCTGCGTTTTGCTCAACCATGGCCCTGGCCACCCCGCAGGAAGGCTCGAATCCGCTGTCAGGCGGTCTCTCCCGGAACCCGAACACGCTCAGCCGCTTCCTGGCCGGAGTCAAGAACGGGGACCCGGCATGGGCCTCTGGGCTGGCTATCGGCGTGACGCCCAGTCCGGTCCTCGCGTCGCATTTGAGAAACGCTTCCGCACAGTGCACGTGGGCTGCCGCGACCTACCCCGGGCAGACCGCGGCTCGCTTCCAGCTGGAGATCGGCCGGCCAGTGATGCCCTTGGGAGGGTTCGCTGCCACCGATCCAAGCCCAACCCTGGCCGGGTTCAAAGAATGGGTGCAGGCGGGACGGCTCTGCCACCTGGTGGTCCAACCCGAACAACTCAAGGTTCCGGGCAACAGCCCAGAGCTACACGAAATTCACGAATGGGTCACCCAAACGTTTAGAGCGGAGAAAATAGATGGCGTCACTGTCTACAACCTCACCCGCTAAGCCACACGCCGGCGGCGATCCTGGATCCATTCAGACCAGCTGGGTGCGGCGTTGGCCGGAATTACTCCTGATGGTCATCTCAGCGTCCGTCTATTTTTGGAACATCACCATAAACGGTTGGGGTAACCCGTACTACGCTGCAGCCGCCCAAGCCGGATCCATGGACTGGGTTGCTCTTCTTTTCGGCTCCGCTGACGCAGGTAATGGCCTTACCGTCGACAAGCCACCGTTGCACCTGTGGGTGCTGGCGCTCTCGGTGAAGGTCTTCGGCCTGAGTTCCTGGAGCGTATTAGCTCCACAGGCCCTCATGGGCATGGCGACAGTCTTTCTGGTTTACAGATCGGCCCTTGCCTGGGGCAGCACTCGGCAAGCCTTTGTTGCCGGTTTGTTGGTTGTCTTTACCCCGGTCACCTCGATGATGTTCCGTTTCAACAATCCGGACGCCCTGTTGCTCCTGCTGTGGGCTCTGGCCGCTTTCCTGCTCATCAAGTCGGCAGAGCGGAGTAGTGCGCGCCACCTGTACCTCGGTGCCTTCGTTCTGGGGCTGGCCTTCCTCTGCAAGCAATTTCAAAGTTGGATTCTGGTGCCGGCCGTCGCCGCTGCTTTTCTGGCCTTCGGTTTCGGCAACCTGGTGCTCAGGCTGCAGAGGCTAATGATCGCCGCAGCAGTGATGGTCCTGCCGCCGGCCGCCTGGATCACTGTTGTAGAACTTACTCCCGCCGCTGCAAGGCCTTGGATCGGCGGCTCGGTTAGCAACAGCTTCCTGGAACTGACATTCGGCTACAACGGCTTTGGGAGGCTCACGGGGCAGGCCGGCTTGGGAGCTACGAACCCAAAGGACTTCGAGGGGGTTGTCGGCTATGACGCCAGCTTCCTCAGACTCTTAACTATCAACTACGCACCAGAAGTCGCTTGGTTTCTTCCCGCTGCATTCGTCGGCACCGTCATTGTGGCTGCAGGACTGTTCCGCCGCAAACTCAGCCGCGTCCAATCACTTATATCCCTACTCCTGCTGGTGTGGTTCGCGACCACCTTCGCAGTGCTCAGCTTCATGACAGGAGACATCCATCCTTACTACACATGCATGCTAGCCATTCCCATGTCCTGTCTCGCCGCACACGCGATCGAGACTTTCTGGGTCAATCGAACCCGGACGTCGTTTCGCCGGGGCGCAGCCCTGCTAACTCTGCTTTGCCTCGTCGTGACGTCCGGGATATTGACGTGGTTCCAGGAATGGCAGCCCTGGGCAGGGTTCACCACCAAGTCAATGGCGTTGGCTGCCGCAGCGATCCTGGGGCTATCGCTGGGCGGTTACCGACCGCGGACCACCGCTCTGGCGCACGTCTTGGCAGTCGCGTCGATCCTGCTGGTTCCGTTCTTGTTTGTGGTTGAGTCAGTGACAACTCCCCAGCAAGGATCGTTTCCCATCTCAGGGCCGGTGCCATCAATTGAGAGCTGGCACCGGCGGGATGCCGAACAATTACGCCTAAACGAAAAAAGCAAATACTCAGAGGCCCGGGGAGAGCCTGTCATACCGCAAATTGCATCCCGGATTGAACGGGTCCCCCCTGACACAACATGGGCCGCGGCGACAACCGGCAGCCAAAATGCAGCACTATATCAATTAGCGACCGGGCGGGCGGTTATGTCGATAGGAGGTTTTTCCACTGGAGATGTTTATCCCACCCTGAACGACTTTCAATTGTATGTAGCAAATAAGAAGATCGGATATTACATCCATCAACCGGGGATCCTCGACTGGGCGGCGGCTAGTCCGAATACCAGGGCAGTCGTGTCGTGGATCGAGGCCAGCTTCACTTCTGAAGAAGTCGACGGCGTTCGCCTGTTCGATCTCTCCCGCCCGCTGGAGTGAACCTACAAACGCAGAAGCCCGCCCCACCAACGGCGGGACGGGCTTCTGTGAAGCGGCAGCGCTTCGAAAGCGGGATTAGCGCTTGGAGTACTGCTGAGCCTTACGGGCCTTCTTCAGACCGGCCTTCTTGCGCTCGATGACGCGGGCGTCACGGGTGAGGTAGCCGGCCTTCTTCAGGGTGGCGCGGTTGTTCTCGACGTCGATCTCGTTCAGTGAACGAGCGATGCCGAGGCGCAGTGCACCGGCCTGGCCGGAGGGGCCACCGCCGTGGATGCGGGCAATGACGTCGTAGGCGCCGTCAAGATCGAGGATCTTGAAGGGCTCGTTGACGTCCTGCTGGTGCAGCTTGTTCGGGAAGTAGTTCGCCAGCTCGCGGCCGTTGATGGTCCACTTGCCGGAGCCCGGCACAACGCGAACGCGTGCAACGGCTTCCTTGCGGCGGCCAACAGCTGCGCCGGCAACGGTCAGTGCCGGGCGCTCCTTCTTCGGGGCGGCAGCCTCAGCGGCGCCGCTTTCCGAGGTGTAGCTGGTCAGGGTTTCCTCGGCCTCAACGGCTTCGGTGGTCTCTTCGTTCTGAGCCACGGTTCTCCTTGTATAGATAAGTTGTTTGGTGGCCAGGACTACTGGGCGACCTGGGAAATTTCGAAAGTCTTGGGCTGCTGGGCGGCGTGCGGGTGCTCTGCACCGCGGTAGACCTTCAGCTTGCCCAGCTGCTGTGCAGCGAGGGAGTTCTTGGGGAGCATGCCCTTGATGGCCTTCTCCACGGCGCGGACCGGGTTGGATTCCAGCAGCTCCGCGTAGTTGACGGAGGTCAGGCCGCCCGGGTAGCCGGAGTGGCGGTAAGCGCGCTTCTGCTCGAGCTTGGCGCCGGTGAGGGCGACCTTCTCAGCGTTGATGATGATGACGAAGTCGCCCATGTCCATGTGGGGCGCAAAAGTGGCCTTGTGCTTGCCGCGCAGCAGGATTGCGGTCTGGCTGGCAAGACGACCAAGGACAACGTCTGTGGCGTCAATGACGTGCCACTGGCGGTTGATATCGCCGGGCTTCGGGGTGTACGTACGCACGGTGTTTGCCTCGTTCTTGTTCTGGCGTTCTTGTTTAGGTGTCACGTAAGGGTGTGCACCTACTATCTATGCGTTACCGGAACAGAGGTGAGGGCTCTATGAATCCAGTGGTCCTGGAGTCTCGAATGTGCCCGAGGAGTAGTTATCCTGCAACCGGATTCTCAGCGGGCACGCATCATCGAGAAAGGACACGCACAACGACTACCAAGAATAGCGTGAAGCGGGCGTCAGGGTCAAAATGGGGTATCCGGTGGCGGGGGCTGGGATGCCCGCGCCGGCGCCGGGCCGATCCACGCAGGGAGCCTTCGTGTCCATTGTAGGTATTGCCGCCGGCGGCGGGCCCGCATTCGTCGTCGCCATCGGCTTGCTCGGCACGGCCCTAGGCGTTTTGACTGAGGGGCTCATCGCCCGCGCTCTCCCCCGCCTTGGCGGGCTGCCTTCTCTCAGGTCAAGAATGACGACGGCGGTCCTCACCGGCGTCCTCTGCGCCTTCCTGGCGCTGCGGCTGGGTATGGACTGGTCGCTGCCGGCTTTCCTGGTTCTGGCGGTGCTCGGCGTGCAACTGGCGCGGATAGACCTCGCCCACCACTTACTGCCCAATCCCCTCGTGCTGACCCTCTTCATTGCCGGCCTGGTGCTGTTCACCGCCGGCAGCTCTGCTTCCGCAGCCTGGTCGGACCTGCTCCGCGGGGCCGTCAGTGCTGTCATCCTGTTCGTCACCTACCTGATTTTGGCCGTTATTTCGCCCCGCGGCATCGGAATGGGAGACGTCAAGCTGGCCGCGCCAGTAGGCCTGTACTTGGGCTACTTGGGCTGGAGTCAGCTCTTCTACGGGGGCGCGGCGGGCTTTGTCCTGGGCGGAATTTTCTCCGTCGTTTTGATTTCCTTTAGGCGCGCCGAAAAGCCGGCCGAAGTTGCCTACGGCCCCGCCATGCTGGCGGCCACACTTGGGGCCGTCCTGCTCACGCCCTGACGAACTGCGCAGGCCCTCCTGCCGCCCGATCTTTCAGGAATAAAACCCAGCCAGGCTTATCAATCCAAGTAGTTTCGCACCTTGGGATTTTCCGACTGAGTACTTTCTTGGGGGGGTTACTTGTGGGTCCCCTGAGAAAGTCGGGTATGGCTACGCATTGTTGCTTTTCCTTCCCGATGCAATTCTTTTGCTATCGAAGCACCGGACCTTTCGGTTTTGGGGGGCACCGGAATTCGAAGAAAATATTCCATCGAATTTAAAGGAAAAAACAATGACTACTCTCATGGTCTCGGTTCTTGCTTTCGTTTCGGGAGTAAAGGACCGGTTGTCATCGGAAAAGGGAGCAACTGCGACTGAGTATTCGCTCCTCGTCGCCTTTATCGCCTTCCTCATCATCGTGGGTGTGACTGCCTTCGGCAACGCGCTCAACACCTGGTTCTCCTCTCTCGGCACCACCGTGGGTACCTGGTAAGCCCAACTCGCATCGAGGTGTGCCGCGTCCGGTCAGTCAGGCCGGCGCGGCACACCTCGAATGGGCGTTTTGCCAGCGCTAGGCGCCGGCACCGCCCTACCGGAAGGGGAACTCAAAATGACTTCACGAATGGTCTCCGTTCTTGCATTCATCGCCGGCGTCAAAGACCGTCTCGCCTTTGAAAAGGGCGCAACCGCCACGGAGTACGGACTCCTCGTAGCATTCATCGCCGTGATCATCATCGTTGGCGTAACCGCCTTCGGTACCGCGCTCAACACCTGGTTCTCCTCCTTTGTAACCAGAGTGGGCACCTGGTAACCGAACCTTCCGCACACTTCGAAAACTTCCAACCATCCTCGGGGGATCCGTTGAAGAAGACCTGCAAGGAAAGCACGGACAACAAGAGCCGTGGCGCCGTGGCCGTGGAGTTCGCTCTGGTTGCGCCGCTGCTGCTGGCTCTCGTCACTGGAATCGTCGAGTTTGCACACGCCTACAACTCCCAGATCTCTGTGACGCAGGCGGCCCGCGAAGCAGCCCGGACGATGGCCGTCAAGAACAGCCAAACAGACGCAAAGGCTGCGGCAGTGGCTGGGGCACCGGGACTGGCTTCTGGTTCGTTCGGGTACACATTCGCACCCGCCACCTGCGCGCCGGACACCACCATGAAAGTCACCATCTCCTACAACTCGGCAACCATGACCGGGCTGTTTGGCAGTTCACTAACCCTCACCGGAGTAGGAGCAATGCAATGCAACGGATAGTTGCCCACACAGAATCGCGGGAACGTGGGGCTTCCGGCGTCCTGGTGGCGGTCATGATGTTGGCGATGATCGGAGCAGGTGCCCTGGCGGTGGATACCGGGCAGATCTACGCAGAGCGTGCCGAGCTCCAGAACGGGGCCGACGCCGGCGCCCTGGCGGCAGTTGATCTTTGCGCAGAGTCCGGCTGCACGCAGGCTGCCGCAGATGCCCTGGCAAGTGCCCTGGCCAACAGCAACGCCAAGGACACGAAATCGACGGTGCAATCCGTCGACCTCTCGGTGGCAGGCCAGGTTTCGGTCACTACATCCACCAAGGACGGCACCACAAACGCCGGGTTCCTGAGCAAGATGTTCGCGAGTGTTCTCAACGCTCCGGCGGCAACTGTCGGTGCCACCGCAACAGCCAAGTGGTTCTACCCCACCAAGGGCGTCTCCGTACTCCCCCTGACCTTCGCTACGTGCGAATTCGAGGACGACGGAATGCCCCACAAGATCCTCACCCAAGGTGGTGCCCAGGACTGCAACGGAACCAATCCATCGAACCAGATCATTCCCGGCGGATTCGCTTGGCTCAACCCTGACAGCAACACCGGGTGCAAGGTCACTGCCGAGGTGGGCGAATGGAGCGAAACCAGCCCGGGTGCCGCCGTTCCCAACGGATGCATCGACCTCTTCAATCCGTCGATCAACCCGTCGCTGGCGGGCTCCACCGTTGCACTGCCCGTTTACAAGTACACGTGTGACGGAATGCCGGCCGCACAGTTCGGCAGCTGCAGCGGCAACAGCGTCCAGTACTACATCGAGAAGTGGGCGGGCTTCAAGCTCCAGGCATGGAACCTCACCGGTCAGGCCAAGCATGACCCGACCAACGTCTTCAGCGGGAGCGAAAAAGGCCTTTACGGAACCTTCATGGGGTATTCCGCAGATCCGAACCTCTTCAGCGGAGGCTCAACCACACCCAACGGCAATGTCATTGTCATCGGGCTGATCAAGTAAGCAATTAACTAAGGGGAGAAATTGAAAACACGCCTACTGGGAGGCATCGCCGCGCTAGTCGTTGCAATCATCGGCACGGTCCTTCTCATCACATATGTTCAAAGCGCAGATCAACGGGCAATGGCAGGTACGGAGACCTCGGAGGTCCTCGTAGTCCAGAAAGCCATTCCCGCCGGGACACCCGCCAGCGAACTCGGCGGCTCCGTCGCCATGAAGCCGCTCCCGAAGTCCACGCTGACCGAGGGGACCGTCACCGACCTGGCCGCCCTAGGCACCAAAGTAACCGCCGTTTCGCTCGTACCGGGCGAACAGCTCCTCGCCAGCCGAATGGTGGATGCCGATGCGTTCCTCGGCCCGTCCCGGGTCGCAGTGCCGGACGGTATGCAGGAGATCTCGATCAAACTGCCCATAGACCGGGTGGTTGGCGGAAAGATCACCGCCGGCGACACTGTCGGCATCTTCATTTCACTCCCGGAAGGTTCCAGCACAACTCAGTCGGCAGGCACCCAACTCACCTTCCACAAAGTACTGGTCACGGCCGCCCAGTTCAGCAACGGCAGCGCCGCCCAGCCGGACACCGCCCAGGGGGACAAAGCAGAAGGTGCGATGGGCTCCACCAACAGCAACCAAAGCGACGGCACCTACCTCATCACCGTGGCCCGGAACTCAGTCGACGCCACGCGGCTGGTCTATGCCGTCGAATTCGGAAAAATCTACCTGTCCAAGGAACCGGCTGAAGCAACCGAGGGCAACACCGTCGTAGTGGACAAGACGAGGGTATTCCGATGAGCCGCTTTGTACTCATCACGCCGAACTCCGATTTCGAACGCCGCGTACGAATGGCCACTGCCGGCATGCCCGGCTCCCTGCAGTACTTCGCAGCCGACTACCTTCCCCAGGGTCCCGAGGAAGTGCTTAAGCAGCTCCTCGGCGAGCCCCCGGAAGTCTTCATCCTCGGTCCCGGATTGCCGGAGGATGACTCGCTGAAGTTTGCGTCGGTCATGGATCTGCAGTACCCCGAGATCAGCATGATCCTGGTCGCCGGGGAGTCGTCCGACATCGCCGTCCAGGCAATGCGGGCCGGTATTCGTGACCTTCTTGACCCTTCAGCCGAAGCGGATCACATCCGCATCATCGTGGAGCGTGCAAGCCTCGCAGCTGCCGGCCGGCGTCGGGGTCTCGCACCCAGCAGCTCCGAACACCGCGAACACGCTGAAGGCGGACGCATCATTGCCGTCCTCTCCCCCAAAGGCGGGGTGGGCAAGACCACCGTTGCGACCAACCTCGCCGTTGGCCTCGCCAAAATCGCACCCATGGGTGTGGTGATAGTGGACCTTGACCTCCAGTTCGGCGACGTGGCCAGCGGTCTCATGCTGGACCCCGCACACACCATCACTGATGCTGTGGTGGGCGCCGCGAGCCAGGATTCGATGGTGCTCAAGACGTACCTCAGCGTGCACTCAGCGGGACTATATGCCCTGTGCGCGCCGAAGAATCCAGTGGAGATGGACCGCATCACCGGTGAGCACGTCACTCAGCTCCTCAACCAGTTGCGGCAGGAATTTCAATACGTGGTTATTGACACGGCACCGGGACTGGGCGAGCACGTTCTAGCAACCTTGGACCTGGCCTCGGATGCGGTGTGGATCTGCGGCATGGATGTTCCGAGCATCCGGGGCCTGCGAACCGGAAGCCAGATCCTGGCCGAACTGAATCTCCTGCCAGAACGCCGGCACGTGGTGCTTAACATGGCCGATCGCCGGACCGGCCTGACGTTGCACGACGTCGAAGCGACTATCGGGGCGCCGGTGGACGTGGTATTGCCGCGGTCCCGCACCCTTCCCTTTTCCACCAACAAGGGCGTGCCGGTTCTCCAGGAAAGCGGCCGTGAACCAGCAGCAAAGGGCCTGCAGCAGCTCGTAGACCGTTTCAAACCCAATTGGGAAGCCAGACCTCATAAGAAGTTGCATCGAAGGGCGGTAGTCCAGTGAACCTCACACGCAGGCTCGAGAAAGTGCGCGGCAACGGGTCGCCCTCAACCATCGTTGAGGAAGCGCCGCCAAGCCAGTTCACGGTTTCGAATGGATCGGCGGAGCCAGTGACCCTCGGCCGCATACACGACGCCAAGACGGCCGAGACGGCCAGCGCCGCGGACGTGGTGGAACTGACGCAGACGGGGGCAGTTGCCAGTGGCGCGCTCGGCGCCCTCAAGGAGCGGGCCAGCCAGGCACTTTACGAACGCCTGGGCTCCCGCATCACCGACTCCTCGCTTGAGGAGGCCGAACTCCACCAATACGTCAAGGACGAGCTGAAGATCGTCGTCGATGAGGAACAGGTTCCACTGACGACTTCCGAGCGCCAGAGGCTGATTCGGGAGATCATCGACGACGTGTTGGGCCACGGGCCCATCCAGCGGTTCCTCGACGACCCGTCAATCACCGAGGTTATGGTCAATCGCCATGACCAGGTCTACGTGGAGCGCGACGGCAAGCTCACCCTGACGGACACTAAGTTCGCGTCGGACGAGGCCCTGCGGCGGGTCATCGAACGGATCGTGTCGAAGGTTGGCCGACGGATTGATGAATCATCACCCTTGGTTGACGCCCGCCTGGCAGACGGTTCCCGCGTCAACGCCATCATCCCCCCGCTGGCAGTGAACGGACCTGCACTTACTATCCGCAAGTTCGGGCATGAAGCGTTGACGGTCCAGAAGCTCATCGCCTTTGGCAGTCTGTCCCCGGAGATGGCTGAACTGCTGCAGGCGTGTGTCCAGGCCCGCATGAACATCATCGTCTCGGGAGGTACCGGAACGGGCAAGACCACACTCCTCAACGTGCTCTCGTCCTTCATTCCGACTGCAGACCGCATCGTGACGATCGAGGACGCCGTTGAACTCCAACTGCAGCAAACCCACGTGGTCAGGCTGGAGAGCAGGCCGCCGAATATTGAGGGCAAAGGCGAAGTTGCTATCCGCGACCTCGTCCGGAACTCCCTTCGAATGCGTCCTGACCGCATCGTCGTCGGCGAAGTGCGCGGAGGAGAATGTCTGGACATGTTGCAGGCCATGAACACTGGTCACGACGGATCGCTCTCCACTGTTCACGCCAACTCCCCCCGGGACGCCATCGCCCGTCTGGAGACGCTCGTGCTGATGGCCGGCATGGACCTCCCGCTCCGGGCTGTGCGGGAACAGGTGGCCTCGGCGGTGAACCTCATCGTTCAGATTTCGAGGCTCCGTGACGGAACCCGCCGGGTTACCCACATCACGGAAGTCCAGGGCATGGAAGGCGACATCGTCACTCTTCAGGATGCCTTTGTCTTCGACTATTCAGCCGGCGTAGATGCCAACGGCCGTTTCCTGGGCAAACCGGTCCCTACGGGCGTCAGGCCGCGGTTCACCGACAGGTTCACGGAACTCGGCATCTCCATCTCGCCCCACGTCTTCGGCGCCCAGCCCGTCAGGGGCCGGTAGTCATGGCCGCGGACGTGCCGGTCGCCCTGTTCGTGGGCGGGCTGTTCCTGGTGTACCTCTCACTTGGTCTGGTGTTCGGAGTAGTTCTGAAGGGCCGGGCGGGGGTACCGCTCTCGCGACGACGCCCTGACGCCGTTTCCTCCTCCTCCTCCAGCCTGACGCGCCTTACCAACCAGGCCGTGGGAGCGCTCAATCGCGGCCTCAAGAAGAGGCCTGCCGGAATCCTGAGCCGCGAAAAGCTGGAACAGGCGGGCCTCAACAAGGAGCCGGGCGACTACCTGCTGTTGGCCGGAGCGGTGACGCTGATGGCCGCCGTGCTGGGATACTTCCTCGGTGGCCTGGGGATCGGCATCCTCTCATTGCTGCTGGCCCCGTTCCTGCTCTATGTTCTCTTGAACTTCCTCGTCGCTCGGCGTCGCCGGAAGTTCGACAGCCAGGTGCCGGACACAATCCAGATGTTTTCCGGCGGTCTCCGCGCAGGCCACAGTCTCCTACGAGCCATCGATGCTGCGGCCCAAGAGAACGAGGCGCCTATGGCTGAGGAGCTGAGCCGTATTGTCAACGAAACAAGGATCGGCCGCGACCTGGGTGAATCGTTGGCGGACGTGGCGAACAGAACAGCCAGCGAGGACTTCCACGGGATTGCCCAGGCCATCGAGATCCATCGCGAGGTGGGTGGTGATCTTGCTGAAGTCCTGGATCACGTAGGCGAAACAATTCGGGACCGGAATCAGGTTAAAGGCCAGGTACGGGCCTTGAGTGCGGAAGGCCGGGTTTCGGCCATCGTCCTGATGGCACTGCCGCTCCTGATGTTTCTCGCGCTGGGGCTCATGAATCCGACGTACATCTTGGTCTTCACCACCACGGTCATCGGATTCGTCATGGTGGGTACAGCCATTGTCATGCTGTCCATCGGCGGGTTTTGGCTCAGCCGAATCATCAAGCCGAAATATTAGGGGGCAGAAGAAATGCAACCCATTGCACTGGCAGCCATCTTGGCTATTGTCCTTCCAATCTCCGGCATGGTCTGGCTGACGTTCACGGCAGACCGCGCCGGGCTCCGCAACATTCAAGCCAACCTGGGAGGGCGGCCAAGCCAGGCCGCCCAGTCCCTGAACGTCAATGAGCAGTTCGCAAAACTGTCCCGTCGGCTGACCCCTCACAGCTATGATGCATGGCTGGACAAGCAGTTGGCGGGAGTCGGGCGGCCCAAGGAGTGGCCGCTCGCCAGGATCATTATGGTGAAGCCTCTGCTCGCCTTCGGTGGAGCGATCCTTGGGCTATTCGTGTACCTGGGTGCGCCTTCTGCCGGAAGGTTCATCCTCGGCATAGGAATAGTGGCATTGTGCTACTTCGTTCCGGACATCCTCCTTCGCACCAAGGCCCAGAAGCGTCGTGAGGCAATCCGGCTGGAGCTTCCCAACGCAATTGACCAGATGTTGATATCGGTTCAGGCCGGCCTCGGCTTCGAGACCGCCATGGGCCGTGCCGGCGAAAACGGCCGCGGACCGCTCGCCGATGAGCTGATCAGGACGTTGCAAGACATCCAGGTGGGCCGGTCCCGCAAGGAGGCCTACCTGTCGCTCTCTGACCGGGTCGATGTTCCTGATGTACGTAGCTTCATTCGGGCGGTGGTCCAGGCGGACACGTATGGCATTGCCATCGTGGGCGTGCTCAAGATGCAAGCCAAGGATATGAGGATCAAACGGCGCCAGCGAGCGGAAGAGCATGCGATGAAGATGCCCGTCAAGATGCTCTTCCCGCTGATCTTCTTCATCCTGCCAACGCTGTTCATCGTGTTGCTTGGGCCGGCCGTACTCAAAATCATGGCCGTGTTCTCCTAACCGGACCGCAATTCGGTAGCCCCGAACAGCACGACCCGGCGCCATCCGGCGCTGCAAAGACCGGACCCCCTCGGATCCCAGCACCGAGGGGGTCCTTTTGCGTGCCAGCCGGGCGCTGATGAGGGCGGAAGGACAGGGTAAGCGCAGGGATAACGCAGGAAATGCGCAGCTTGGGAAGGCTTGGCACAGGATGCTGCAAGATCCCTCCCCCTGGTGGAAATCGCGCTGCATTCTATTTACAGAGCTGGTGACGGACCAGCTTCCCTTCACTCGCTCAGGAGTACAAAATGCTTGCTCTTTACACCAACCTCTCCGCCCGCCTCCACCGCGATGAAAAAGGTGCAACCGCCGTTGAATACGGCATCATGGTTGCCCTCATCGCGGTTGTCATCATCGTTGCCGTGACACTGCTTGGTGGCACTTTGAACGAGATGTTTGAGAGCGTTCAGTGCCAGATCGGGGGTGGCACGTACGGGGTACCGGCCAACGCCGCCGCAGGCACCGCTCCCAGCTGCACACCGTAGTCGCAGTATTTCCTTCAATCCCTGATCGGGTGGTGGGGCTCTTCGGAGCCTCCACCACCCGGCTGTTGTTGAAATGCTCTCGGACTGCGGAAGGCTAAGGTATGTCAGTCCAATCCGAGCGCGGCGCTGTCGCTGTCGAGTTCGCACTTCTTGCGCCTGTTCTGATCATGATCCTCCTCGGAATCATGGAGTTCGGCCGGGCATACAACGTGCAAACCACTCTGACGAATGCCGCCCGCGAAGGTGTCCGCAGCATGGCGATCAACAACAGCCAAGCAGGAGCCCGGGCGGCGGCTAAGAATGCCGCAACGCAATTGAGCCCGGCCCTAACGGATGCCAACATCACGTTCAGCGCCGCAAGTTGCGCCGTCGGAGCCCAGATGACCGTGACTATCAGCTACCCGCTCAGCACGATGACCGGCATTGCCGGTCCGTTTGGCATGACTGGGAAAGGAACTATGCTGTGCGGCGGATAGCAGCTCCTGCCGATAAAGAACGGGGCGGAATCGCCATCATCGTTGCGCTTCTGATGGTGGTGATGCTCGGCTTCGCAGCGATCTCTCTTGACGTGGCGAAGCTCTACTCCGAACGCGCCCAATTGCAGAATGGTTCGGATTCGGCCGCCCTGATGGTGGCCCACAAGTGTGCCAGGAGCGAGACGGATACCAATTGCTCCGCAACGGCTCCAATGGCAGCTGACCTAGCGAATAAGAATGCGCTGGATGGCCTCAGCAACTTGAAGTCTATCTCCCTCGATAAGCCCAACCGCACGGTCCAGGTGACAGCAGGGGCAAAAGAAACCGGCAGCACAACGAACAGCGTCTCCCTCTTCTTCGCCGGAGTCCTCGGAATCCCCAGCGCCGAAGTATCAGCCACTTCGAGCGTGCGTTGGGGCAGCCCCCTCGAGGGCACCACTCCCTTCCCCTTGGCATTTTCGGTGTGCCAGGTTTCGGGCATGGTGAACGGTACAACTCAGCTGCTGCAGAACCACACGTCCAACGCCAACGCGGACTGTGGCCTTGGGCCTGCCGGAAAAACAGTCCCCGGAGGCTTTGCCTGGATCGTTCAGAGCTCCGGCCAGTGTGGCGGCCTCGTCAACCTGGCCGTCAACCAGAGTGGCAGCGACACCGGCAACGACGGCCCCTCGAACTGTGATGCGATCCTCAACAAATGGGCTGCCGAACTTGGGGCCGGCCGACCCGTTACCGTCTTGCTGCCGGTATACGAAGATGTCACCGGGACCGGTTCCGGAGCCTCCTACGACTTGTTGGCCTTCGCGTCGTTCAGTGTGCAGGGATGGGCTTTCAGCGGCGCGGATAAGCTCCCGCTGGTCTACAACAACGCATCATCCTCCGACAAGAACCTGCAGTGCAAAGGCGACTGTCGCGGAATCATTGGAAAGTTCGTCACCTACGTCTCCCTTTCTGACGGCTACAAGCTGGGACCCGTCAGCCCGTACGGCGCCACGGTCGTCGAACTCACCAGCTAGACCTATGCAGTTCAGTGAATCAGAATCCCCAGGAGCACTTCGTGAAGTCTCGGTTAATGGCAGGAGCGGCAGCGGTGGTCCTCGCCATCGTCGGCGCGATGTTGGTGATTTCCTATGCCCAGGGGGCGGACCAGCGGGCCGTCAAGAACCTCGAGCCAGTGGCGGTCCTGGTCGTCAAGACGGCTATTCCTGCCGGCACTCCGGTGGAATCCATGACTGCCTCTGTGACCACCGAACAGCTTCCTGCCGCGGCCGTGACCGGCTCTTCCCTCAAGTCCTTTGACGGATCCAAGGGCAAGGTGGCAGCCGTCGACCTGGTTCCCGGCGAGCAGCTCGTGACCGAACGCCTGGTCGAGCCCGAAGAACTGAAGACGCAGGGATCGGTAGAAGTCCCCGCAGGTCTGCAGGAAGTCTCCTTCCAGCTCGAGCCGGTCCGCGTCGTCGGCGGCAGGCTGGCTCCCGGCGACCGTGTGGGCGTCTTCGTCAACCTTGAAAAGGGGGCACTTGAAGACAAGCTCGACGTCGAAACCACCAAGCTGACCGTCCGCAAGGCTCTGGTCACAGCCGTTCAGCGCGCCCCGGAGCCCGCGCCGACTGCCGCGCCGGCACCCACCGCGAGCGCCGATCCGAACGGCGGCAACCCTCAGGACACCACCCTCCCGACGGGCTCCCTCATGCTCACCGTCGCCGTCACCGACGCCGACGCTGCAAAGATCGTTTTTGCCGCCGAGTATGCAGACATCTGGCTCAGCAAGGAGCCCTCCAACGCCAAGGACAGCGGCCCCCGGATCATCCAGCGGAGTGAGGTCTACAAATGAGCCGCTTCGTCCTGATCACGCCGAACGCGGACTTCGACAGCCGCTTGCGGCAGGCCGTTGCGGGCGGGCTCCAGGGCGGGGTGCAGACATTCCTCACCCATGTTCTGCCTGCCGGCCCGTACGACCTGTTCGCCCAGCTCAACCAGGAACAGCCGGAGGTCCTCATCCTCGGACCGGATGTGCCGGTGGATGACGCTCTACGCCTGGCCACCGTACTCGATGTGCAGGTGCCGGACCTGACGGTACTTCTGGTCAGCGAACCTGATCCGGAACTCCTCCTGCAGGCCATGCGCGCCGGCATCCGGGATATCCTCAGCCCGTCCGCCGACCCCGCGCACATGCGCGTCCTGCTGGAGCGCGCCTGCCAGTCCTTCGCCACCCGCCACCGGCAGGAACAGCCCAAGCAGGCTGAAACCAAGGGAAGAGTGATCGGCGTCTTCTCGCCCAAGGGTGGAGTGGGCAAGACCACCATCGCCACCAACCTCGCAGTAGGGCTTGGCAAGGTGGCGCCCATGAGCGTAGTGGTGGTTGACCTTGATCTGCAGTTC
>NZ_JBDGML010000093.1:0-11136 GCF_057655195.1 Arthrobacter sp. Soil_N43 | reverse complement strand
ATCATCGACGACCACATCGTCGGCGCCCTGGAACCCCTCCTGGCCCGGGACAGTTCACTCACGGGCCTCCCCTACCGGGACATCACCCACTGGGCCATCCACCCCGGCGGCCGCAGCATCCTGGACAAGGTGCAGTCGCGGCTGGGCCTCACTGACGAGCAGCTGGTCCCTGCCCGCGAAACCCTCCGCAACTACGGCAACATGAGCAGCGCCACGGTGCTCTTCGTACTCAGGCACATCCTCGATCTTCCGCCGCAGGACCGGGATGAACGCATCTGCTCCATGGCATTCGGGCCCGGACTGACGGTGGAAACCGGGCTGTTCACGAGGATCGGTCAGCCGCTGGAAGTGCCGGCGGACGGCCGGCTCGCGGACGAGGCCGAATCGTCCCTGGCCTGACCCGCCGTGGGCATGCTCGGCGCGCGGGACGCCAACGCTGTTGAGGAGATGGACCGGCCCGACTGCGATCCGGAACGTTTGGACCGCACCTACCGGCAGTTCGCTTTGGTCAACCGTGTCATTTCAGGCTGGCATGGCCTCTACCGCACCAGGCTCAGGCCGCTGCTGTCCCCTGGTGTCCCGTCTACGCTGCTGGACATTGGCTGCGGCGGCGGGGACCTGGCGCTGATGCTCGCGGGCTGGGCGGCCCGGGACGGCTTCCGGCTCGACATCACGGGCATCGACCCCGATCCCCGCGCATACCGTTTCGCCGAGCACAGAAAGCCGCAGCAGGGGGTGCGGTTCCGGCAGGCCACGAGCGCAGAGCTGGTCGCGGAGGGCCAGGCGTTCGATCTCGTGATTTCAAACCACGTGCTGCACCACCTGTCCGATGCGGAACTGCAGGGGCTGCTCAACGATTCCGTGAAGCTGGCCCGGCGCCTGGCCGTCCACAACGACCTCCGCCGCAACGCCCTCGCCTACGCGCTCTTTGGCGCCGGCGCGCTGCCGATGACCGGCTCCTACATCCGCGGCGACGGCCTGACCTCCATCAGGCGCAGCTACACGGTTGCGGAACTTGCCGCCGTCGCTCCAGCGGGATGGCGGGCCGAGCGCCACTCCCCCTTCCACTGCGTGCTCACCTACAGCCCGGACACCGGCCGTGAGTGACGTCCTGATCGTTGGCGGCGGTCCCGTCGGGCTGTTCCTCGGCGCGCTGCTGCTCCAGGAGGGCGTGGCCGTCCGGATCCTCGAGAAGCGCTCCGGCCGGAATGCGCACACCAGGGCGATCGGCATCCATCCCCCGGCCCTTGCCGCGCTGGACCGCATCGGGGCCGCCGCACCCCTGGTGGCCCGCGGGATCCGCATCCGCCGCGGCGTGGCCGTCTGGGCCGGCCGGGAAATTGCGCACATGCCGTTCACGCCGGTGTCGGACCGCTTTCCGTTCGTCCTGGCCGTACCCCAGCCGGTGACGGAAGTAGTCCTCGAGGCCCGGGTGCTGGAGTTGGACCCGGACGCCCTGCTTCGCGGGGCCGAGGTGACGGACATGCACGACGACGGCGCCCGGGTCACGGTCGACGCCACCGTCGCGGGTACCCGGCACACGATGTCCGCTGCGATTGCCATCGGCGCTGACGGCGCCAATTCGTCGGTGCGGCGGCTGCTGGGACTGCCGGCAGCAGAAAAACGCTACCCGGAGCACTATCTGATGGGTGATTTTCCTGACTCCAGCCCGTACGGCGAGGACGCCGCCCTGTTCCTCGAAGCCGGCGGGATCGTTGAGTCCTTTCCCCTGCCCGGAGGCGTGCGCCGCTGGGTAGTCAGGCTGTCCGGCCCACCGCCACATCCGGACGCGCACCTGCTGGCCGGTCTCGTGAGGGAGAGGACGGGCATCGCCGTGGATCCCGGCGCCAACAGCATGCTGAGCAGCTTCGGCGTCCGCTCCCGCCTGGTCAGCCGCATGGTCGAGGGAAGAACTGCCCTCATCGGAGACGCCGCACACGAAATCAGCCCCATCGGCGGGCAGGGCATGAACCTTGGCTGGCTGGACGGGGAATCGCTGCTGCCCATCATCATGGCCAGCCTGCGGGGCCGGCCCTGCGGGACGGATCTTCGCCGGTTCGATGCCTCCCGCCGGCGGGCGGCCGCCGGAGCGAAGCGCCAGGCCGAAATTAATATGGCGCTGGGGAGGCCGCTCTCCGGCGGTCGGCTGCGGACGCGGAACACGGCAATCGCGCGGATTGCGGCGGTTCCGGCGCTCAATGCCCTGGTGGCCAGGCGGTTCACCATGCAGTGGCCCCGTTAGGCTGGCTTCATGAGCCCAGCATCTCCGCCCACGTCCTACACTCCTGCCCGCATCCGGGAGGCCGTGCAGGAATTACTGGCGATGGACACGCTGCCGCCCATAGTCCAGGCCGGCCACCCTGTCCTGAGGCAGCGTTCCGCTCCCTTCGAGGGACAGCTGAACGCGACGGAGCTCTCCGACCTGATCGGCCTGATGCGGAAGGTCATGCACGAGGCCCCCGGAGTCGGCCTCGCAGCGCCCCAGCTGGGGATTCCGCTGCAGCTTGCCGTCCTCGAGGACCAGTTTGAAATCGACAAGGATGCCGCCGCCGTCCGGAACCGCACGCCCCTCGAATTCTTCGCCATACTCAATCCCTCGTACTCCCCGCTGCCAAGCGGGACGGCCGCCTACTTCGAAGGCTGCCTGTCCCTCTCCGGGCTGCAGGCTGTGGTGGAGCGCCCGGAAAGCGTCCGGCTGGAGTGTCTGACCCCGGCGGGAGAGCCCGTGGTCCGGGACTTTAATGGCTGGCAGGCAAGGATCGTCCAGCACGAAACGGACCACCTGCACGGAACGCTGTACATCGACAGGGCCGAGCTGCGGTCCCTCACCACCAACAGCGAATACGCGCAGCGCTGGGCTGAGCCTGGAATCGACCGGGCACGCCGGGAGCTGGGGTTCCTGACGGAACCCCGCTAGTTTCCGCCCTCCGGATGCTGCCCGCCGCGGTCAGAGGCGGTCGGCAGGTGCCGTGCCCACCACGCCAGGATGTGCTCGAACCGCTGGCGGCGGTGGTGCGGCGTTCCTGACCTGGACAGTTCGTGGTCCTCGCCGGGGAAAACCAGGAAGGCGGAGTCAACGCCCTGCTGCTTGAGCGCGGTGAAGTACCGCTGGCCCTGCTCCACCGGGCACCGCAGGTCATCCTCACTGTGGATCACCAGCGTGGGCGTCCTGACCTGCGTGATGGTGGCCATGGGGCTTTGAGCCGCCACCTGCTCGGGCAAAGTGCCGGTATATTCGCCGCCGAAGAACCAGCCGATATCGGACGAGCCGGTGAAGCTGACCGGATCGAGGAAACCGCGCTCGACGATGGCGGCCCGGAAACGGTGGTCCTGGCTGATGGTCCAGGCCGTGAGGTATCCGCCGTAGGAGCCGCCCATGATTCCCAGCGCGCCGGCGTCGAGCGCAGAGAACTTCCCGAGTGCGCCTTCGAGGAAGGCGAGCACGTCCTGCATGTCCACGGTGCCCATCCGCTCCTTGATGGCCCTTCCGTGCGCCTGGCCGTAGCCTGCCGAGCCGCGGGGATTGCACATCACCACCGCGTAGCCGGCCTCCGCATAGACCTGCGCCTCGTCAAAGAGCGCCACCGTGTACTGGGAGAACGGACCGCCGTGGATGTTGAGCAGCACGGGGTGCGGCCCCTTCCCCGGCGGCACCAGCACCCATCCGTGGACCTCGTGGCCGTCGGAGGACGGGACAACCAGCGCCTGGGGCTCGATGATCCCGGCTTCCGTCCGGAGGGCCGCCGAGAAATCCGTCAGAAGCCGCAACTGGCCCTGGTTGAGGCAGGCTACATCGCCGGCGGTGGCGGCGTCCGCGAAGCTGATGAACAACGAATCTTCGGCTGCTCCGGCTCCGGTGACCACCCGGTCTCCGTGTACCAGGAGGGCGTGGCTGCCTGTGGCGCTGAATTCGAGCAGTTCCACGGTCCCCTGGGCGTTGTTCAGCACCAGGGCCGCGTCCTTTCCGCGCAGCGCGATGAGGCCGCCGGGCGCATCGACGTCCATGTTCTCGGCATCGCTGAGCGCCCGCGCCTCTCCGCCCGCGGCAGGCATGACGTGCAGAACTGTGTTCTTCGCGACGAAATCCAAGCCGGAAACGCCCAGGTCCTGGGCGGTGAAGAACAGCCATTTCCCGTCCCGCGACTCGCGGGCTCCGAGGACGGTCTGCGGACCCGCGTTGGTCGCCTGGACCGGCACGGGCTCACCGCCGCCGACGGCAACCCGGTAGACGCCGGCGGCCAGATCCTCGTCGCTCCTATCATGGAGCGCGGCCACGAAGTACACCCACCTGCCGTCGCTGCTAAAGGACTCACCGGTGTGATCTGTTGCCGCCGAGGTGAGCTGCCTCGCCTCAGGCATGCCCTTCTCCGCGGAGCGGGGCACGGCGTCGTGCCCGGCGTCAGGGCCAGTGCGCCTGTCCTGACTGTCCTGGCTGTCCTTCAGTGCGCGTCCTGCGGGTTGGACCCGGGGCTCGTCGCCCAGGTCCGGGACGTCCAGGACAAACAGCTGGAGCGGCTGGTCCTGCAGGTAGCCCACACCGTTCATCCGGTACTTGAAGCTGGTGATCAGGCGCGCGTCCTCACTGCCGGCGCCCACGCCGTCGACGGTGCCGTACCGGCCGTCGTCGGGCTGGCGTGAGCCAAACACGAGCCGCTGCGAATCGGGTGACCAGGCGAAGGACGATACCCCCAGTGGCTGGTCGGTCAGGACCAGGGGCTCCCCGCCGGCAGCCTCCACCACACACAGCTGCGGCTTGCCGCCAGGGGCGGACCGGAGGAAGGCGAGGACCCGGCCGTCGGGAGAAAACGCCGGAGCCGTGTCCCGGAATCCGCGTGTCACCCGCCGCGGAGGCCTTTCCGGGTCCTGCGGAACGTTCCACAATTGCCCCACGTAGGCATCGCCGTCAAAATCGGGGCGGGTCACCGAAACGACGGCGCGCGAACCGTCCGGGTGGACGGCAGGGGCGGAGACGGACCTGAGCAGCGGCAGGTGTTCTGGCTTCACCCACGTGAGCCTAGCAAGCCCTAGGATTGTCAGCATGCCTTTCCGCCTGCCGCCCCTGCTTTGTCCGGTATGCCGGGAAGCCCTTGCACCCGTCCCTGCGTCCGCCGGGGCAACCCGCAGCAGCGCCCTGTCCTGCCGCCATGGCCACAGCTTCGACGCCGCCAAGCAGGGTTACTTCAACCTGCTGGTCGGTAAAGGGACAGCATTTGAGCCGGATACCGCCGAGATGGTGGCCGCACGCACGGCATTTCTCGACGCCGGCCACTACCGCCCTCTGGCAGCGGCAGTCGCCGCCGCGGCCGAACCGGCGCTGCAGGGTCCGGAGCCGGCTGTGCTCGATTCCGGCACCGGCACCGGCCACTACCTCCGCGCAATACTTGACCTTCCCGGGCACGACGCCGGGATTGCCGCCGTCGGACTGGACATCTCAAAGTTCGCCCTGCGCCGGGCAGCGCGGCTCAACCCCCAGGCCGTGAACCTGGTCGGCGATGTGTGGCAGCCGCTCCCGTTGGCGGATGCCGCCGTCGACGTCGTCACCGTGGTCTTCGCGCCCCGCAATGCCAGCGAGTTCGGCCGCGTGCTCCGGCCTTCGGGCCGGCTGGTGGTGGTGACACCCCGGCAGGGCCACCTCAGTGAGGTTGCCAGCCAGGCCGGAATGCTCGGGATAGAGCCAGCCAAGGACGATCGGCTGGCTGGCTCGCTGTCGGCCCACTTCGATCTGCTGTCCGCCGAGGACCTGGACCTTGACCTTGAGCTGTCCCCCGCCGACGTGGCCAACTTGGCACTTATGGGTCCTGCCGGCCACCACACTGACCGTGCCGCGCTGACCGAGAGGCTGGCGGACTTTCCGGCCGTGACCCGCGTCGGTGCCAGGTTCCGGATCAGCGTCTTCCTCCCCCGCAAGAGCGCCGCCACGTAACGGCTTGGCCACGTTCCGGCCTTGTGCGTCCGTCACCTGCCGAGCGCCGCTCCGCCGGTCTAGGATGGAAGAAAGTCACTGAGGGTCTGCCCCGCAGCCCCCGGGATCAAGGGGGAATTGAATGTTCGAATGGCTTGGCCAAAACTGGTGGGCACTTTGGCTCACGGTCTTCCTCGTGTTTGCCGCCGTGGAAATGCTGACCCTTGATCTCTTTTTCATTATGCTTGGCGGCGGCGCCCTGGCAGCCGTCGTTGCCGATTTCGCCGGCGCCGACCTCTGGCTGCAAATCGTAGTCTTCTGCGTCGTGTCCCTGTTGATGATCGCCTTCGTGCGGCCAGTCACGCTGAAGCACCTGCACAAGGGGCCAGCTGAACAACGCACCAACATTGACCGGCTCATCGGGGAGACCGCACTGGTCATGGAGCCCGTGACCGCCACCGGCGGGCGGGTCAAGATCGGCGGCGACATTTGGAGCGCGCGCTCCGATTCCGGAGTACTGGCGGAGGGCCAGAGGGTGATTGTCGCTGCCATCGAAGGCGCGACGGCCGTTGTGGCGCCTCAGTCGGAATCCGCCGTCCAATAGGGTCCCGACAGTCCAAATTTCTGCTGCCTCCAAACTGGCGGCAGCAGATCCGGCGGCCGAGCCGCCACGTAAAGCTTCACTGAAACTGGGGAATGAAGGAGAAGTATGGATAGTCCAGGAGGACTCGCCCTCACCATCGTAATGCTGGTCCTGATCGTCTTTGTGGTCATAGTGCTGGTCCGTTCAGTGCGGATCGTGCCGCAGGCCCGGGCCGGCGTGGTTGAGCGCCTGGGTAAGTACCAGCGGACCCTCAACCCCGGCCTGACCATCCTGATCCCGTTCGTTGACCGGCTGCTGCCGCTGCTGGACCTTCGTGAGCAGGTGGTCTCATTCCCGCCGCAGCCCGTCATTACCGAGGACAACCTCGTGGTGTCCATCGATACGGTGGTCTACTTCCAGGTCACCGATCCCCGTGCCGCGACGTACGAGATCGCCAACTACATCCAGGCCGTGGAACAGCTGACCACCACCACTCTCCGCAATGTGGTCGGCGGATTGAACCTGGAAGAGGCACTGACATCCCGCGACCAGATCAACGGCCAACTCCGCGGGGTGCTGGATGAGGCCACGGGGCGCTGGGGCATCCGCGTCTCCCGCGTGGAGCTGAAGGCCATCGATCCGCCCCACTCCATCCAGGATTCGATGGAGAAGCAGATGAGGGCGGAACGGGACCGGCGCGCCGCCATCCTCACGGCCGAGGGAACCAAGCAGTCAGCCATTCTGACGGCAGAGGGCCAGCGTCAAGCGGCCATCCTCAAGGCTGAGGGCGACGCCAAGGCCGCCATCCTCCGCGCGGATGGCGAGTCGCAGGCCATCCAAAAGGTGTTTGACGCCATTCACAAGGGCAACCCCGACCAGAAGCTCCTCGCCTACCAGTACCTCCAGACGCTGCCCAAACTCGCTGAAGGCTCGTCCAACAAGCTGTGGATCATCCCGAGCGAGGTGGGCGAGGCGCTGAAGGGAATCGGCAACGCGCTGGGCGGGACCAATCCCGACCCGCGGTCCGGGGACCTGTTCGGCCCGTCGGACGACGCCGGGAAGCAGCCCGCGTCCTCGTAGCCTGACGCAGAGCGAGGCACGCCGTTGGCGTGCCTCCCTCTGCCGCGTTGCCGGCGGAGCAATGAATCCGTATAATGGGATATTTGTCCGGGCTGATCACTCCGCCCGGAACAACAATGCTTGGCAAAGCGTTCCATTTAGTGATGCTACGTAGAGCACACCGTAGTCCGGAGGCAGCTTTTGAAACCTCCGGCTAGCGCGGAGCCCGCTCCGCGAACCGACCAGAGGGAGAAATCATGAGCGATCGCAGCCTGCGGGGCATGCGTCTTGGCGCCCAAAGCATGGAGACCGAGTCCGGTGTGGAGCCGGCTCCGCGTCAGCGGGTTGAGTACCGGTGCGAGGACGGCGAGCAGGTCTTTGTAACCTTCTCCTCCGAAGCCGAAATTCCCCCTGTCTGGGTTTCCAAGACCGGCAAGGAAGCGCTGCTCGTTGATGGCGAACGCCCCGACACCAGCAATGAAAAAGCTGTCCGCACACACTGGGACATGCTGCTGGAACGCCGGTCGCTGCCGGAGCTTGAGCAGATCCTCGAAGACCGCCTCACCATCCTGCGCGAACGTCGTGGCGAGAGGCGCTCAGCCTAGCCAGTCCAACCGTAAAAGGCCGGGGCCGCTGCACATTGCAGCGGCCCCGGCCTTTTGCTTTTGCCGGCTGTTACTCCCGGCCGGATGCCGGCTTCCTGCCGGTCAACTTGTTCCAACGGGCCGTCAGGCCCCACTTCGTCACGTTGAGCATGGCTTCCACCACGATGTTGCCGCTCATCTTGGAGGCTCCCAGCTCGCGCTCCACGAAGGTGATGGGGCGCTCCACAATCGTCAGGCCCAACTTGGCAACGCGCCAGGCAAGGTCCACCTGGAAGCCGTAGCCAACGGACTCGACCTGGTCCAGGTTCAGCTTCTCCAGCGTGGTGCGGCGGAAGGCGCGGTATCCGCCCGTCACGTCCTTGATTTTGACCCCGAGCATGATCCGGGAGTAGGTGCTGCCGATACGGGAAATTGCCTGACGGTACAGCGGCCAGTTCACAACGCTTCCCCCGCGCACCCAGCGGGAGCCCATGGCGAGGTCGGCGCCCTGTTCCACGGCATCCAGCAGCTGGGGCAACTGCTCGGGCTGGTGGGATCCGTCGGCATCCATTTCGACCAGGATGTCGTAGCCCGCCGCGAGTCCCCACTTGAAACCGGCGATGTACGCGGCCCCAAGTCCTTCCTTGCCCTTGCGGTGCAGGACGTGGACCTGGCTGTCTTCGGCGGCGATGCTGTCCGCCAGTTGCCCGGTCCCGTCCGGGCTGTTGTCGTCCACAACGAGGACGTCGGATGCCGGCACTGCCGCACGCAGGCGACCCAGCGTTATGGGGAGCGACTCCAGCTCGTTGTAGGTGGGAATGATGGTGAGGACACGCACAGGGAGGCCTTTCCTGGATGGGAGCGGTCAGCACGCGTGGAGTGTGGCGGGACCGCCCGACTCGTAAAGCGCAACTCTCCATTATAAAGGGCGTTTCACCGCCGGCTTTCCGCAGCCGGCTGCCCGCCGGGACGGCCGCCGGCCATCGCAGCAGAAGTCCGGACACGCCAAGGGCGGGTCCATGCGCCTCGGGCCAGTTCCGGATTACGCGGTGCCGGTAGGGGAACTGTTTTCTGTTGCGCCATGGACCCGCCCACGGAATGCCACCGCCGCACATGACCAGAGCGTTTCCGCGGTCCGATTGCCTCGGGAGTGGCCAGACAGACACCGGTCCAATTGCGTCCGTCCGTTGATCCTCAATGCTACGGACGGCCCATGCCCTGTCAACCGGCATCTGACCTGCCCTTACTTGTATCGTCGCAGGTCAGTGCCCGGTTTCGGAGGGGCTGGCCGCCGCAAATTCGCAGCTGTGCGGTCCTTTGTTGCGGGCTCCTGCACCGGCCGTCAGGAGCCGAATGCCCCGGCCGCAAACAGTTCTTGGCCGTTCCGGACAGTCTGCAGACACCGCGGCTCCGAGCCCGTGTCCAGGGCCGGCAGCAGCGGTGTCCGGGCCCGCGGGTCTGTGCTCCAGGACTGCACCCTGCCGTCGGCGACCTGGACCATGAGCTCATCGACCTCCCAGACCGCAAACGTGGCCGGCGCACCCGGTACCAGCTGGCCCGCCATCGGGTTGGGATGCCTGGCCGCGCGCCAACCGGCACGGGTGTGGCCAAGGAAGGCCGCCCGGGCGGAAATCCGCTGGGCATGGTTGTTGTGCTCCAGGCAGGCCTTGACGGCGGCCCAGGGCCGCAACGGGGTCACCGGGCTGTCGCTGCCGAAGCAGATGGGAACGCCGGCTGAGTAATAGGAGGCGAACGGATTCATGTCCTGGCTTCTGGAGCCCAGCCGCTGTTCATAGAGCCGGCCCGGGCCTCCCCAGACGGCGTCGAAGGCCGGCTGGGCGCTGACGGTCACGGAATACCTGGCGAGCCTGGCAATCGCTTCGGCGTCGGCCATTTCCACGTGTTCAAACCGGTGTCCGGCGGCCCGGATCCGCTGCTCTCCCACCTCGGCGGCCGCCTGGTCCAGGGCGTCCAGGGCGGCGTCAAGGCCGGCATCGCCAATCACGTGGAAGCCGCCCTGGATGCCCAGAAGCGAACAGGCCGCGAGGTGGGCCGCTGCTTCGTCCGTGGAGAGATACGTCGTCCCCCTCTCCCCCGGCGCGTCGGCGTACGGCTCCCGGAGCGAGGCCGTGCGTGAACCGATCGAACCGTCGATATTGAGGTCTCCGGCCAGGCCCCGGACCGGCACACCCAGTTCGGTGAGCAGGGCCTGGGCCTCGGGCTCCGACGCCACCAGCTGCCCCCAATACGGCAGGACCTCGGGCAGTGCCGCGCCGGAGTCACTGTTCCAGCCTGCCGCCAGCTGCAGGTCAAGCACACTTCCAATGTGGGGAGCACCCATTTCCGCCACCGCCGCGTAGCCGTTCGCGGCAGCTTCCTCCAGGGCACGGCGCTGGTACGCCCGGAGCGTGTCTGCCGGAAGGCTGCGGGCCGCCATCCGGGCGGCGGCCAGCGCCGCGCGCTTCACATGTCCGCCGGCGGTGAAGCCGTCCAGCCCTTCGGCCCGGGCCACAGCGGCGAGGGACGGGGAGATGAGCGCGGAGTGGGCGTCGGTTCGGGAAAGGTAAACCTGCCGGCCGCCCGCGGCCCGCTCCAGCTCGCCCGGTTCCGGCAGCGTGGGGTCCGACCACAGGGACTCGTCCCAGCCGTGACCCAGAAGTGGGCCGTTGCCGCCCTCAGCCGCGGCATCCGCGACAGCGTCCAGGAGTTGCCGCGCGGAACGGACGGCACCCAGTTGCAGCGACTCCAGCGCGATCCCGGTCTCCGTCAGATGCACGTGGGAATCAACGAATCCGGGCGCCACGAGCGCCCCGCGAAGGTCCACGATGTCCATGGAACTGTCGGCGATCGACGTCGCTGCCTGTTCCGACCCCACCCACGCGACGGTGCCGCCGTCCACGAGCATGGCCGTGGCGAAGGGATCGGCGGCGGTGTAGACGGAGCCGTTGCGGTACAGCGTGACTCCGGAACTGCCCGGACCAGCCGTGCCGCTGGTGGTTGCTTCGGTC
>NZ_JBDGML010000092.1:0-146646 GCF_057655195.1 Arthrobacter sp. Soil_N43 | reverse complement strand
ACAATGGACCATCCACATGCGATCCGGCATCCCCTGGTTCATCCCGCCACCCCACATCGACCCCCACCAAAAACCCCGCCGCAACCACCACCACCGCACATAAACACGCGGAAATAAGGGCGATCACCAACGTGGCGTCCTTTAGGCCTGAGCCCTGGGCCGCGGAAATGACTCACAGCAAACTGGAGGACCCAGTGGTAGTGATGGCCCGGTGCGCCCCATGCAGTACAACCCCGATGGAATCTGGATGGACCGGACAGCCGCAGATTCGGACGGCCAGACACAAGGCGTGATGGGAAGCAGGGCTGCACCGATAGAAACAACAGGGCGCCCGGACCCTCAAAGGAGTCCGGGCGCCCTGCTGTCCCGTATGGGCACTACATGCTAGGCATCCTGCCAGCCGCTGCCTTCCACGAACGTGGCAACCAGCGTACCGATCCCAGACTGGAGCGAGTTTGACGGGTCCTCATACAGTGAGGCTTGGGTGGCCCGGCTATGGATGATGAGCTGCTCAGCTTCGAGCTTGGCTTCCGGGACTGTGGCACCGACGATGCCGGTCCGCGCCTGAAGCTCGGGCGTGTGCACGATTTCAGCGTCCGTCTCCGAGAGCGGGATGGTGTTCCCCGTCCGGATTTCGTCGTGCGGGAACTCGAATTCGGCGTTGTCGGGGCCAGCGGGAACCGTGTACTCCAGGAAGTAAGTCATGGTCCCAGCCTTGCAGAAAGCCCGGATGGCCGAAAGTCCGACGTGCCTGAAGCGACGAAAGAACCGCACCCTCTGGAGGCCAGCGGGCATGCCACCCTTCAGGTGTCACCGCCCGGCTGCGTAACCCTGCGCACCACGCGGATTGGCGGCAGCCTGCAGGACGCCGGTGGCCGGGTCGCGCACGACGGCGGACAGACGTCCCAGCGTCCAGTCACCGGCGCGGGTGATGCGGTGCCCTCTTCGCTCGAGCCCATCAATGACATCGTTACCCAGCCGATCCTCGACGACGGCCCCGCCGGGTTCCCAGGTGCGGGGCCAGAACGAGCCCGGCATGGACGTCGTATGGAAGGCCGGCGCATCGATGGCCTGCTGTGGCGAGTACCCGCCGACGATGGTCCGCAGCAGATACAAGAGCTGCCACTGGTCCTGCTGGTCCCCGCCTGGCGAGCCAAGCGCCACGACTGCGGTGCCGTCGCGCAGCACGAGGGTCGGAGTCAGCGTGGTTCGGGGCCGCTTGCCGGGAGTGAGCGTGGAAGGGGTTCCCGGCTCGAGCCACGTCATCTGCAGCCGGGAACCCAGGCAAAAGCCCAGTTCCGGGATTGTTGGCGACGACTGCAGCCATCCCCCTGACGGCGTTGCAGAGACCATGTTCCCCCAGCGGTCCACGACGTCGATGTGGCAGGTGTCGCCGCGGGTCTCCCCTGTCGGTCCCACGGTCGGCTCCCCCACCCCGGCGGCGGCATAGCAGCTGGCACCGCTGGCGGTACCGCCGGAGTCACCCGAACCGCCGTCGTCACCCGTGTGTGCGGGCGCAACGTACTCCGTACGCAGGACTGGGATATACGGTTCCCGGCCCGGGACCCGGCCCGGACGGAACTCGTGGGAAGCCTGCTCGGCGATCAGCTGGCGGCGCTCAGCCGCGTAGTCTGCGGACAGCAGGTAGTCCAGCGGCACATCGGCGTCACCGTAGTACGCCTCGCGGTCGGCGAGCGCGAGCTTCAGCGCTTCGAGGATCGTGTGGGCGCCGAGTTCAGTGGACGGATCGAGGTGTTCGTCATCGAAGCCCTCCAGGATGGCGAGGGTCTGCAGCAGCGCCGGTCCCTGTCCCCAAGGTCCGGTCTTGGCAATCCTGTGTCCCCGAAATTCAAGAGTGGAGGCCTCTTCATAGCTCGCCCGGAACCCTGCCATATCGGCCATGGTCAGCACGCCGCGGTGGTCCGTCCCGGACGAGTGCCGGTGTGGCGTCTGCACGGCCTTGGCCACGGCCCGGGCAACGAAGCCCTCGCTCCATTCACGGCGGGCGGCGTCAATCCGCGACTCGCGGGTGTGGGCGGCGGCCGCACCCACAGCCTCGCCGATGCCTGCGCCGGCCTGAACCAGTCTCTGCAAGGTGCGGGCATGGGCGGGATTCCGGACCAGCTCGCCCTCCTCGGGAATCCGTCCGCCTGGCATCCACAGGTCGGCTGACGTTGGCCAATGGTCACGGAACAGCTCAGAAACCGCCGAGATGGTGGAGCCGACCCGCCCCAGAACAGGGTGCCCGTCCCGCGCATACCCGATCGCGAAGTCCAGCACCTCCGCGAGTTCCCAGGTTCCATGATCCCGGAGAAGCAAAAGCCAGGCGTCGACGGCGCCCGGCACCGCGGCGGCGAGCGCACCGGAGCCCGGCACGAGCTCCAGCCCCTCGCTCCGGTAGTGCTGCACGGTCGCTCCGGCAGGCGCCGGGCCCTGCCCCATGAGCACGACCGGCCTGCCCGGTTCCTCGGCCGTGCAGAACAAGCCGGTCATGTCGCCGCCGGGACCGTTGAGGTGGGGTTCCACCACGTGGAGCACGAACGCGGCCGCGGTCGCCGCGTCGAAGGCGTTGCCGCCCCGCTCGAGCACAGATTGTGCTGTTGCCGTGGCGAGCCAGTGTGTCGACGCAGCCATTCCGAACGTGCCTTGCAGGGTGGGGCGGGTGGTGAAGGGGTCCGGCGGCGTGAAACTCATGCCGTTACTCTAGGCACCAGGTTCGATGGTGTCCGGGACAACGCGCCTGCGACACGGACCGTACTCTAATCCCAGACAGTGCCCGCACCGGTGCAGCGGGCGGGCACGTGCTCGGTTTCCTTGCCGGTTTGCCTACTTAGCGAGGCCCGCTTTCCGCAGCGCTTCCGCCATGGCAGTGTTCGCCGGAGCGGGCGCAGGCTTCTGGGCCGCAGGCTTCTGGGGCGCGGGCTTCTCCCTGCGGCCGCCACCCGCAGTACCGCCGCCCGCGGAACGTCCGCCCGCAGAACCGCCCCCGCCCGCCGAACCGCCGCCACGCCCAGGACGGCCACCACCGGCGGCCTGGCGCCCGCCGGCCGGTGCCGGTTCGTCATCGAGCCGCAGGGTCAGCGAGATCCTCTTCCGTTCCGCATCGGCCTCGAGCACCTTCACGCGCACCACCTGCCCCGACTTCACCACTTCCCGCGGGTCGGAAACGAAGCGGTTGGCCAGCGCCGACACGTGCACCAGCCCGTCCTGATGCACTCCAACGTCAACGAACGCGCCGAACGCTGCCACGTTGGTGACCGTCCCCTCGAGCACCATCCCGGGCCTCAGGTCTGAAATCTTCTCGATCCCCTCGGAGAACGTGGCCGCCTTGAACGCTGGGCGGGGGTCGCGGCCTGGCTTCTCGAGCTCGGCGATGATGTCCCGCACCGTCGGCAGACCGAACGTGCCGTCCACAAAGTCCTGCGGGTTCAGGGCGCTGGCCCCGGAAAGTCCGCCGGATGGCAGCCCTCCCTGGGAGTCCACGCCGGCCTTGCCCCCGCCGGCCTTGCCTGCGGCGGCACCCGAGGCGGCGGCACCCGAGACGGCACCCGAAGCCGCACCCGCGGCGGCCATGATCTTCCGGGCCACGGGATACGACTCCGGGTGGACGCTGGACGCATCCAAGGGCTCCGCTCCCCCGGTGATCCGCAGGAACCCGGCGCACTGCTCGAACGCCTTCGCACCCAGCCGCGGCACCTTCTTCAACTCGCTGCGTTTGGCGAACGGACCGTGCTCGTTGCGGTAGGCCACGATGTTCTCGCTCAGCAGCGGGCCGACGCCGGCCACCCGGCTCAGCAACGCGGGCGACGCCGTGTTCACGTCCACGCCCACCGCATTCACACAGTCCTCCACCACGGCATCCAGGCTGCGGTCCAGCTTGGCGGCCGTGACGTCGTGCTGGTACTGCCCAACACCAATCGACTTCGGATCGATCTTCACCAGTTCGGCCAGCGGATCCTGCAGGCGCCGCGCAATCGACACCGCCCCGCGGAGGGACACGTCCATGCCGGGCAGTTCAGCCGCGGCCAGCGCCGACGCCGAATACACGGACGCGCCGGCCTCGGACACCACCAGCTTCTGCGGCGCTGCCGCTGCTCCAGCTGGCGCTCCCCCACCTGCCGTGGCGGACAGCTGCTTGATCAGTTCGGCAGCCAGTTTGTCCGTCTCGCGCGACGCCGTGCCGTTGCCAATCGCCACTAGTTCGACGGCGTGCCGGCGCGCCAGCCGGCCGAGCGTCGCCAACGCTTCGTCCCACTTGCGGGCCGGTGCATGCGGATACACCGTGTCCGTGGCCACCACTTTTCCGGTGCCATCCACCACGGCCACCTTCACGCCCGTCCTCAGCCCGGGATCCAGGCCAAGAGTGGCGCGGTTTCCGGCCGGCGCGGCGAGCAGCACGTCGCGCAGGTTGGCGGCGAACACGCGGACGGCCTCATCTTCGGCTGCCGCGAACATCCGCCCGCGCAGATCAGCCGTCAGTCTTGCGATCACGCGGGAGCGCCAGGCCACCTGCGCAGTCTGGAGGAGCCACGCATCCGCCGGGCGGCCGCGGTCCGCAACCCCGAGGAACCTGGCCACCGCGGACTCGTAACGGGCACGCGCGGCGGCGAGGGCGTCGTCGTCGGCCGGGTCCGCCTCGGCGAGGTCGAGCTCCAGCACGCCGTCTTTTTCGCCGCGCAGCAACGCGAGGACGCGGTGCGACGGCATTCCGCTGGGGGCCTGCGAGAACTCGAAGTAGTCCGCGAACTTCTGGCCCTCAGTCTCTTTGCCCTTCTTGACGCGCGACACCATCCGGCCCTGCGTCCAGAGGCGCTCGCGCAGCGTTTCTGCGAGATCCGGATCCTGCGCCACGCGTTCCACGAGGATGGAGCGTGCGCCGGCGAGCGCCGCGGCAGCATCATCAATGGCGTGTTCGGTGTTCAGGTACTTCGCCGCCTCGCGCTCCGGGTCCAGTTCGGGACGTTTGAGCAGCGCGTCGGCGAGCGGCTCCAGCCCGGCCTCCCGGGCGATCTGCGCTTTGGTGCGGCGCTTGGACTTGAAGGGCAGGTAGATGTCCTCAAGCCTTGATTTGGTGTCCGCCCCGACGACGGCGGCCTCGAGTTCCGGAGTCAGCTTGCCTTGCGCGGCAATCGCCTCAAGAACCGCACGACGGCGGTCCTCGAGTTCGCGGAGGTAGCGCAGGCGCTCGTCGAGATCGCGGAGCTGGGTATCGTCGAGCGTTCCCGTGGCTTCCTTGCGGTAGCGGGCGATGAAGGGAACGGTGGAACCCCCGTCGAGCAGGTCCACGGCTGCTTTCACCTGCCAGGCCTTGACGCCGAGCTCGGCAGCGATCTGCGCGGCAATGCGCTGGGCAAGATCGCCCGTGCCGTCGTTCTCAGGGGTTCGTACCGGGCTCCGATTCTGGGCTGGCGAGGGCGTGGAAGGGGCTTGCGGGATTTGGGTCACCACAACATTTTGCCCTACACAGCCTGGTCCGGCACGGAACGGACGAAAGCACCGCGCAGGCAAACACCCGAACCGGGCCGGCGCCAGCGCAGCAACCCGGTCTACCCAGGTGTGGGCTTAAGTGGTGTAGTGACTGTAGGCAGCAGAAATCCTCCAGGTAGGCGGTGCACCATGCAGGAATTGCTCATCATTCTCCAGGATGGCTTCCATGACGACGACGTCGCCATCACTGTCAACGGCAAGGAAGCCCGGTATGACCGCGAGGTCACCACGAGGGAGTTGCTCGGAATGGCTGAGGAAGTGTCTGT
Source organism: Arthrobacter sp. Soil_N43 (assembly GCF_057655195.1). NCBI lineage: Bacteria > Bacillati > Actinomycetota > Actinomycetes > Micrococcales > Micrococcaceae > Arthrobacter > Arthrobacter sp. Soil_N43. The sequence goes on along the minus strand of NZ_JBDGML010000092.1, from coordinate 140,893 downwards.
GGAGCTGCCCGCGAAAGGCGCAACCGTGGGCGTGGAGGTGATCAGCCGTAACCTCATGGCGGAGAAGAAGCTGCACGGGCGGCCAAAGAGCCTGTTGGTGTCCATCGAGGACGGCCAACTTGTCCTGAGCGAAGGGACTGGGCGGGAGGCGTTCCTCTAGCCCTGTTCGTTCCGTGCCACGCTGTGGGCGCCGGTCTGCGCCAGGGCTTCATCCAGCACTTTGCCGAAGTTGGCTGCCTCGTGGGCGAACCGTCCGAGGAAGAGCCCGGACACGCCGTCGAGCGTCGGCAGCAGTCCCGGCTTGGCGGAGCCGCCGTAGATGATCGGCAGGCCGGCCAGACCGTGCACGCCGAGCCGCCCGCGAAGGTGCTTCACGGCGTCAGAGACGTAGCCGGCGCCGGCAGGTTCGGCGGCGCCGATGGCCCATACCGGTTCGTACGCGATAACCAGCCGGGAGGCGAGCTCCCAGTCTCCGCCGGTCGCAGCCTTGATCTGACCGTAAACGAACGACGCCGCGGCCTCGGCGGAGGACCCGGACTCCGTCCCGGAAGCCGGCCCCGCGGTCTCCTCGCCGACACACAGCAAAGGGGTGACGCCGGCGTCGTCGGCTGCCTTGACCTTGAGCGCGATCATGGCGTCATCCTCGCCGAAGTGCCGGCGCCGTTCGGCATGGCCGATCTCCACGAGGCGTACGCCGAGCTCCGAAAGCAGTGACGGCGACACCTCGCCGGTCCACGGACCGTCCGCCCAGCCGCAGTCCTGGGCGCCGAGAAGGATCGGCGAGCCGGCCAGGATCTCGGCGGCAGCAGGCAGCATGGGGAAGGACGGAATGACGAACGGGACCACCCGGCCGGCATCGAGTGCCGGACGGGCGTCCACTTCGCGGCGCAGTTCGCCCAGCCAGCGCAGGCTGTCCCGGTAGCCCAGGTACATCTTGGTGCTGACGCCGACGAAAATGGTGCCTGCGGTGCTGGTGGGGACGGGCTGCGTCATGTGGTTTCCTGCCGTTTCGTTCGTGTACTGACATTCTCGGGTTGGCGCAGGCGCCCGATCGCTGTGACTCTCGATCGGGCACCTGCGTCAGCCGCCTGTCTTGCCTACTTTTCCAGCAGTTCGTCAGCCTTGTTCGTGAACTTCCGGGTACCAAACATCATCGCTGCTGCGAGGAACGGCAGCACGCCGAGCGCGTAGACACCCATGGTTCCAGTGTCCGATGCGGTGACCTGGTTGACCGTGGTCCGAAGAATCGGGGCCACGAAGCCGCCCAGGTTACCCAGCGAGTTGATGAGTCCGATGCCGGCAGCCGCGGCGGTTCCAGTGAGGAACGCCGTCGGGTAGGACCACGCAATGGGACCGATCGAGAGGAAGCTGCAGACCGCCAGCGAAATGAAGACGATGCCCAGCGCCGGGACGTGGTTGGCGCCGGCCCAGGCGGAGCCGAAGATGCACAGGCCGGTGGAGATGAACAGCCCGGTGCCCCAGACACGGCGGCGGACAACCGTGTTTGCCGCTTTCCCGATGAAGTAGCAGGCGAAGATGCCGAAGAACCACGGGATGGCCGCCATGAGGCCCACGGCGAGGCCCACCTTCTGGCCGGTCAGCTGGGCCACCTGCTGCGGGAGGTAGAACGTCACGCCGTAGACCGCGATCTGGAGGCAGAAGTAGATGACCGTGAAGTACCAGACCTTGCCGTTCTTCATGGCCGCGAGCACGCCACGGGGGCCCGTTTCTTCCTTGACGGTGTCCTCGAGGGCCATGACGTCCTGTAGTGCCTTCTTTTCGTCCTTGTCCAAGAACTTGGCATCCTGCGGGCTGTTGATGAGGAAGAAGTAGGCGGCAATACCGGCGAGCACGGCCAGCATGCCCTCGACGAAGAACATGACCTGCCAGCCCTGGACGCCAGGGACCTGGTCGCCGATGTTGATCAGCCAGCCGGACAGCGGCGCGCCCATCATCTGGGAGAACGGCTGTGCCAAGTAGAAGATGGCGAACATCTTGACACGGACCTTGTTCGGGAACCAGGCGGCGAGGAACATGATGACGCCCGGGAAGAGCCCGGCTTCGGTGACACCCAGCAGGAACCGCAGGATGATGAATGACGTTTCGCCCTGGACGAAGGCGAAGCAGGCCGAGACGATGCCCCAGGTAATGGCGATGCGTGCCAGCCAGACCTTGGCGCCGAACTTGGTCAGCAGGAGGTTGGACGGAATCTCGAACAGGGCGTAGCCGATGAAGAAGATGCCGGCGCCAAGGGCATACGCGCCGGCGGTGATGCCCTTGTCTACCTCGAGGGCTGCCTCGGCGAAGCCCACGTTGGTGCGGTCCAGGAAGGCCACGACGTAGAGGATGACGAGCATCGGCATGAGCCGGAAGGACGCCTTGGAGATGGCCGATTTGAGAACCGGCGAGTCGAGCAACTCCTTGGTGGTGGACGTCGTAGTTGTGACAGTCATTCAAACTCCTCGTTGAGTAAGTCAGTGAGCAAATCAGAAGGGCAAAACGATGAGGCCGATTCGGCGGGAATCAGCCAGATAAATCAGTGAAGCGTCTAAATCAGCGGAGCGCCGCCCTCAGAGGAGCGTCGCCTCAGAGCGAGAACGCAATGAGCAGTACGCCGACCAGGCTGGCGAGGACGCCGACGGCAAGGTAGATCTTCCGTTCCCTGGTCCACGAGCTGAATCCGCGATGGCTGTTCTGGGCCATGGTGGTCCTTCCTAATGCATGTAGAGTCCGCCATCCACATTCAGCGTCTGGCCGGAGATGTATCCGGCGTCCTCGCTGATGAGGAAGGCGATGGCTGCTGCGATGTCGCGGGTGGAGCCGACGCGGTTGACCACGAGGTCCTTGGTGAGTTCGTCCTTCCGTTCCTGGCTCAGGGTGCCGCCCATGATGTCGGTGTCGATGGGGCCCGGAGAGATGGCGTTGACCGTGATGTCGTACTCCCCCAATTCCCGGGCGGTGGAGCGGGTCAGGCCGATCACGCCGGCCTTTGCCACGGAGTACGGGGTCTTGGAGAACGTTCCGCCGCCGCGCTGGGCGGAGACGGAGGAGATGTTAACGATGCGTCCGATCCGGTTCTTCACCATGGACTCGGCAACGCGGCGCGTGGCGTAGTGGACGCCGTTGAGGTTGATGTTGAGCACGCGGTCCCACTCGGCGGCGTCGAGCTCCAGGTAGGGGACGGGCGAGCTGACGCCGGCCACGTTGGCGAGCGCGACGATCTGGGGAAGCTCCGCCTCGATCGAGTCGATCGCGCTGCGGACGGACGCTTCGTCGCCGACGTTGGCGCCGACGCCGTGCGCCTTCACACCGTAGTGTTCCGCGATTTCCTTGGCCGTGGCCCGGCACAGGGCGTCATCGAGGTCGATGACGCCGATGTTCCAGCCCAGCTCGGCGAGGTAGTTGGCGGTTGCCCGGCCGATCCCGCGCTCGGAAACGGCTCCGGTGACAATGACTGTGCGTTCTGACGGAAAAATGCTCATGAATGGGCTCCGAGGTTGTGGCGAAGGAAAAAGTGGGCAGGCAGCAGTCACTGCCCGGCGTAAACCGGGCAGTGACTGAGGCTTCTGACGGTCCGGGTCAGGAGGCCCGGACTGGTGGATTGTTAGTTGATCGGCGCCGGGCCGAGGTCCTCGATGAGTTTCTGCATGGCCACGTAGGCCTTGTTCCGGTAGGCGATCAGTTCCGGGGTGCGTTCGGCCGGGACGTTCAGGAAGCCCGCGCCGGTCTTGGTTCCCAGCTTCCCGGCTTCCACGAGGTCCGTGAGGATCTTCGGCGTGGCAAAGCGCTCCGGGAAGTCCGTCTGCAGGGACTTGTAGCAGAAGTTGTAGACGTCCAGGCCGGCCATGTCGGCGATGGCGAACGGTCCGAAGAACGGCAGCCGGAAGCCGAAGGTGGTGCGGACCAGGGTGTCCACGTCCTCCGCAGTCGCGATGCCCTGCTCTACCAGCTGTGCGGCTTCGTGGAAGAGAGCATACTGCAGGCGGTTCAGCACGAACCCGGTGACATCCTTGACCACGGCGGTCTGCTTGTTGGCACCGTGCACCAGGTCGCGCACTGCACCAACGGTTTCGGCCGACGTTCCGGCGTGAGGGATGATCTCCACGCCCGGGATGAACGGCGACGGGTTGGAGAAGTGCACGCCCAGGAAACGCTCCGGGTTGGCCACCGGCTGCGACAGGTCCGCAATGGAAATGGTGGAGGTGTTGGAACCGATGATGGCGTCCGGACGGGCGGCAGCGCTGATGCGGGCCAGGGTCTCGTGCTTGATGGCGATGAGTTCAGGAACCGCCTCTTCGATGAAGTCGGCGTCCGCCACGGCTTCCTCGATGTCCTTCGCAGCCCACAGGTTCTGCTTGAGGATTTCGGTGGAGCCTGCCGGGAACAGGCCGTCCGCTACAAACTGGTCGGATTCGGTCAGAAGACGCTCGTAGTTCTTCTGCGCCACCTCCGCGGAGACGTCGGCCAGGGCGACGCGTGCGCCGCCCAGCGCCAGGACCTGGGCGATGCCGCCGCCCATGTAGCCGGACCCGACGACGGCAAACTTGCGGGAGTTGGTTGGTGTCTCTGTCATGGTTCAGTCAGCCTTCGTGTAGTCGGGTTCGTAGGAGCAGATGGCGTCCACCTTGGCCGCCGAGGACGAGTTCTCGTCGAAGCGGTGGCTCAGCCATTCGCCGACGAGCTTCTTGGCGAGTTCCAGTCCGATCACGCGCTGGCCCATGGTGAGGACCTGGGCGTTGTTGCTCAGGACCGAACGTTCCACCGAGTAGCTGTCATGCGCAGTGACGGCACGAATGCCGGGAACCTTATTGGCAGCAATGGCCACACCGAGGCCCGTGCCGCAGATCAGCAGCGCACGGTCCGCATCGCCCTCTGCCACCTTGCGGGCAGCGGCGACGGCGAGGTGCGGATACGCCGTGGAGTCATTGGCGGCCACGCCGATGTCCACTACAGAGGCCACACGGTCGTCGGCCTCAAGCAGTGCCTTCAGTGCTTCCTTGTATTCAACGCCGGCCTCATCGTTGCCGATGACAATGCGCCAGCCTGTTGTCTCAGTCATTTGTTGCTCCATTTCCGGCCGCTGCGGCCGTGTGGGATGAGGCCAGATCAGACGTGGCCAGTTCGGATTGGATGTAGCGGGCGATCCGTTCGGTGATCAGCCCGAAGGAGACTGCACCGGGATCGGCATGGCCGAGGCTCTTTTCAGCCAGCGGGCGGGCCCGTCCCTTCAGGGGCCGCAGGTCCGCGGTCTGCCGGGCTGCTTCCGTGGCCGCGGCAGCTGCTGCGGCGAGGGCACCGCTGAGGGTGGCGCCGCCGTCGTGCTCTTTGCGGAACGCAGCCTGGAACGGCAGAAGCGCATCCACCATGGTCTTGTCCCCCGGTTCAGCCTTGCCGAGCGCAGTGATCGCACTGCTGAAGGCGTCCACCGCCGCGGCGGCGTCCTCGGCACGGTAGGAGTCGCGGTTACCCAGTGCGATTCCCGCCGCGATGACTGCAGATCCCCAGAGGGCCCCGGAAGTTCCGCCGGCGCGCTCGCTCCAGGCCTCACCGGCGGCGGTGAGCACCCGTTCAACCGAGGCTCCGGCGGCGGCGTTCTGCTCGCCGGCTTCGGCAGCGGCGTCCACGCCGCGGCGCATGCCGATGCCGTGGTCGCCGTCGCCGGCGATGGCATCCAGGTTGCCGAGTTCTTCTTCGTGTTCGACGACGACGTCCCGCACCTGCGCGAGGACGGCGGCCGCCAGCCTGCCCAGGTCAGCGGACGCGGCGGTGGCCATCTCAGTCTCTTCAGCCACAGCGTCCTCGGCTCCGGCGAGTTCGCGGCGGGGGCGCGGGGCGAGATTGCCCTTGCGGAACGCCGGGGTGTCGGCGGGCGCTGCCCAGTATCGCTCGATTTCGTCGTCCAGCCACAGCAGGGTCAGCGAAAGCCCCGACATGTCCAAGCTCGTGACCAGCTCGCCGCATTCGGGTTCGATGACGGTCAGCCCGGCCTTGTCGAGGAGTTTTTCGACCTTGCCGAACAGCAGGAACAGTTCGTCGTACTTCACGGTGCCGAGTCCGTTGACGATGGCCACCACGCGGTCACCGGCTTCGTCGGGCTTGTCCTCGAGGAGCCTGGAGACGAGCAGTTCGGCCAGCTCGGAAGCGGTGGGCATGGGGTGTTCGGAAATTCCGGGTTCCCCGTGGATTCCGAGACCCAGGGACATCTGGCCTTCGGGCACCTGGAAGAGCGGCTCGCTGGCACCGGGCAGTGTGCAGCCGCCGAAGGCCACGCCGAGGGAGCGCGTGCGGTGGTTGGTCTTAATGGCGAGCCGTTCCACCTCGTCCAGGTTCAGGCCTGCCTCAGCGGCGGCACCCGCGACCTTGAAGACGGTTAGGTCACCGGCGATGCCGCGGCGCTTCTCAATCTGGTCCAGCGGAGCGCTGGCAATGTCATCGGTTACCAGCACGGTACGGGTCTCGATACCTTCAGCGTTGAGGCGCAGCTGGGCCTGGCCGAAGTGCAGGACGTCGCCGGCGTAGTTGCCGTAGCTGAGGAGCACGCCGCCGCCGGCGTTGGCGGCTTTGGCCACGCGGTAGACCTGCCCGGCGGCGGGCGAAGCGAACATGTTGCCGCAGGCTGAGGCTGCTGCCAGGCCGGGTCCGACGAGTCCGGCGAAGGCCGGGTAGTGCCCGGAGCCGCCGCCGATCACGAGGGCCACCTGGCCGGGGGTCATCTCGGTGGAGCGGACAACGCCGCCGTCCACGCGGGTCACGTAGCCGCGGTTGGCAGCTACAAAGCCGTCCAGCGCCTCATCCGCGAAATCAGCGGGATTGTCGAAGATCTGGGTCATGGTTCCTCATTGAATCCGAGTTGGGTTGAGCATTTGTCGTGGGTACCGGCCGGCTTCTGTTCCGGAAGGCCCCGGGAGGGCGGCCGCCGGAACAAAGCCCGGCCGCCGCCGTCGGAAGTTCAGTTTCGCTGAGAACCCGAACCCCCGGAACGGTCACGAAGATACGGGTTCGACGGCCGCCGGTCGCTGCCGTCCCTGTGCCACGAGGCTCTTGCCGAGTGCGTAGCCGTCCTTCTTGGGCAGGACATGGCGGCGCAGGTATTCCTGGTTCCGGGCCGTGACGGACAGGCCGTCGCCGCCGTAGTGCTCCGTGCAGATGATGCCCTGGTAGCCGCTCGCGATGGCCACCTTGAATGCCTCGCGGTAGTTGATGAGGCCGCTTTCCATGGGGGCGGGCATGGCCACGTAGCTGTCGCGGGCCACATCCTCGTCACGGATGTAGTTCTTCATGTGCCAATAGTTCGAGTACGGCATGGTCTTGGCGACCATTTCACGCCAGTCCTCGATGGGACGGTGCAGGCGAATGAGGTTTCCAATGTCCGGGTTGAGGCCCACGTTGGAGAGACCGATGTCCTGGACCAGCTGCACGGAGGAGTCCGCGGTGCCAAGGTAGGTGTCCTCGTACATTTCGAGCGAGAGCAGGACGCCCACCTCTGCGGCGTGACGGCCCAGTTCACGGAGCCGGGTGACAGCTTTGTTCCAAGACTCCTTGTCACCCGCAGGATCCTTGTAGCCCTCGACGGTCCAGAACCAGAGCTGCTTCTGCTGCTCCGGCGTGATTGCCTGGTGCAGGCCGAAGGAGACAACTTCGCAGCCCAGTTCAGCGGCGGCATCGATGGTGCGGTGGCTGTACTCAAGATTGGCTTCCCAGTTGCCGTCCTCGATGACGCTGCGGCGAATGGCGGAAATGACTGGGATGCCGATGCCCACGTTCTCGGCAGTCTGCTTGAACTCTGCGAGGCGCTCCTTGCTGAGGTCGCCGGGGCGGACCCAGCTGTCCGTGAGATCGGCATCGGCGAAGCCGGCTTCCTTGACCTCGGTGAGGACCTCGGCCCAGGCGGAGGCGTCGGCGTCATTGATGTTGGTTCCCTGGACATCAACGCCGGGGAACTGCAGCAGGGCTGCGGTGATGGGCCAGTTCTCAGCTGTATATGCCATGCGTCTTGCACTCCTTTGTGAATCCTGTTTCCTATAGGATCTACTATTCGGACGGGGCTGTCAAGGTTTTCAGGCGACCCCCTTCGGCATCAAAGATCCTATAGGGGTGGCTCTTTGGCGTGAAGAGGGTCACTTTTGGAACGTGCCCACCTGGCTCGCGGAGGATGCCGTTGTGACGCGTGAACACGACATCTAGTGCTAGATTGCCGCGCCCGGGTTAGTAACGCTAGTCGGCAGGCGCGTCGGCGATTGCACGGGCCCGGACCTTTTGGACGTGGTCCTCCATTGCGGCTTCGGCCTTACCGGGGTCCCCCGTTGAGAATGCGTCCAGGACCGACTGGTGCTCGGCGATGGCGTATTCGGCGTCGGTGATTCCCACACCGCCGAAAAGCCGGAAGCGCTGGACCTGGCCGCCGAGTGCTGCGTACGCGGCAACCATGAACTGGTTCCCGGTCTGTTGCGCGATGAGCTGGTGGAAGCGCTCATCGGCTTCCAGGTAATCCTTGTATTCGGCGAACGACGGGCCTCGCGGCGCCGCTTTGAGGTCGCTGACGGCCTGTTCGAGTTCCGCGAGCCGCTCGGGGGTGAGCCGCGCACAGGCCAAACGGGCGTTCACCGGCTCGATGGCCAGCCGGGCCTCCATGAGCTCCGCAAAGTCCTCGCGAGTAAAAACAGGGGCGACGCGATATCCCTTCAACGCCACTCTCCGGACCATGCCGGTGTGCTCCAGACGGGCAAGCGCCTCGCGGACGGGAGTAGGTGAGACATCGAGCTCGCGGGCCGTTCCATCGATGCTGACGGCGGCGCCGGGTTCCAGCCGCCCGTCCATGAGAGCGGTCAGCAGTTCCTCATAAACGTGGTCGGCCAGGACCTGTCGGTTCACCGTCCGGCCTCCCCGGCGGGCGCCGGTCTGGTCGTCGTGTCGGCTGCCGACGCGGGTGCCGGTGGACGATTTCTGCATGATCAAATCCTATAGGCGGGCGCACTGTGAGGCTGCACGGGCCGTGAGGGAGGCATAGAATGCGGAAACAGAAGAGCCGCCCGGGTTGCGGGCGGCTCTTCTGAATGGCTGTGGCTGGACTGGCTTTCCGCCGGGTTTGGCTACGCGGGCTGGTAGGCCGGGTAGTCGGTGTAACCCTTTGCGCCTTCCCCGTAGAACGTGCTCGGGTCGAGCTCGTTCAGAGGCAGCCCCTCGCGCCAACGACGGACGAGGTCAGGATTGCCGATGGCCGGCCGGCCAACCACCACGGCGTCTGCGTGGCCGTCCGAGACTAAGGAAAGCGCCTCCTCGCGGGTGGTGATGTCGCCGAACCCGGTGTTGACGAGGAAGGTGCCGTTGAAGCGGCCGCGCAGGTCCTGGACCAGTTGCCCAGTGGGATCGGCATGCAGGATGCTGAGGTAGGCAAGGTTCAGCGGGGCGATCGAATTCACCAGCACTTCATAGGTGGCTCGGACGTCCTCGGCATCGTTTTCTTCGATGCCCTGAACCTGGTGCTCCGGGGAGATGCGGATACCCACTCGGTTGGCACCCAGCGCCTCGACTACAGCGTTGACGGTCTCGATGACGAAGCGTGCACGCTTTTCGGGCGAACCGCCGTAGCTGTCCGTCCGGACGTTGGTGTTCGGCGCGAGGAACTCGTGCAGCAGGTAACCGTTGGCCGAGTGGAGTTCGACGCCGTCGAAACCCGCCTCGATCGCGTTGCGCGACGCCGTGACGATTTCCTGAATCACTACGGGAACTTCGTCCGTCGTGATTTCGTGCGGAACGGGGTGAGCCTGCTTGCCGTTGTAGGTCCGGGTTTCAGCGTCGACCGCGATGGCGCTCGGAGCGACGACGCGGTGGCCGCCGTTGATGTCCTCATGGGAAACGCGTCCGCCGTGCATGATCTGCGCGAAGATCCTGCCGCCCTCGGCGTGGACCGCATCCGTGACCTTTTTCCACGCCGCAATTTGCTCGGGCGTGACCAGGCCCGGCTGCCCAGGGTAGGAGCGGCCGGCCGGGATCGGGTAGATGCCCTCACTGACGATCAACCCGAGGGATGCCCGCTGGCGGTAATGCTCCACCACGAGAGCGCCGGGCACGCCGTCCTTGCCTGAGCGCACGCGAGTTAGAGGCGCCATGACGAGACGGTTGGGGAGTTCAAGCTCGCCGAGGCTCAAAGGGGAAAACAGCATGCGTGGTTCCTTTCAGAATGCATTTGGGTTCACTGTCTCCAACTGCCACGCGTGTGCAAGTATTCCGGGTGTGCTGAGGGTCACGTGGCATGGATCCATACCAGCGGAAAGGTGACAGAAAAGTCCGCATGGCAGACGCGCGGACTACCGTCGCGAGGGCCGCAACAGCCCCTGCTAGCGGCCCTTTGTCACGGTCGCCCCCGGACAGCCCTGGCCGCGGGGGTTCGTGATGCAATCGTCGGCATAGTTCCGGGTAACCGACCGCCAGACACTGACGGTTTGAGGGGCCGTACTGAACTGACCCTGGTTGGGTATGGGGAGCGCCGGGCCTCCGTTTACTGAATAGGTGCCCTGAAAGTAGGTGGTCAGGACGACATCGAAGTCTCCGGTTTGTGCGTAGGCATGACTCGTCCCTGTCTTCTCACCCCAGCGATCCTGCGGCAGCGGCCCTCCCATGGTGGTAGTCGGGCCGAGCGAGGAGCCGTCTCCGTAGTCCCAGCGGTATTGAACTGGCTTGGCGATGATCGCGACCTTCTGTCCGAGCATGATTACATTGAAGGTCTGCTCAGATGCTTCAGCGTAGAAGTTAGTCTCTGCGCCTCTAAGAGTGTGAGGAGTGGGCTGGATTCCCGAGATCCCTGCATTCACAGGTAGTTGCTCAAACCTTCGCTGAATTTGAGCTGCAATCCGGCCCAGGACGTCGGCTGGATCCTCTGTGTAGACGCAACGGTCGGGACGGATGGGGCTCCACACATCAGGTGGGCCAGCCAAAAAACGCTCGAACCACCGCACCGGCCGCCCATCTTTACCAGCATCACAATTTGCACGTGCAATACAGGCAGGATCTACGTCGTTCTGGTTGTTGACAATGCAGAGCATCTCATACTTATAGGCCTTTTGAACGTGTGGGGCTTCGAAAGGCATGTCAACCCAATTTCCGGAGGCGTCCTCATGCCAAACGCCCACTCCAGACCCCGCCCAGTCGACAATGGGCTCTTCCGCCCCAGCCCTGCTGCCGGCCGTCGACGTCCATCCAAGAATCACAAGCGCCAAGCCAACAACAATTTCAAGTCGACTCCCCCTGGCAGCCAAGGTTATCTAACCACCAACACGATCGACGTTGGTTACAAACCAACCGTTGGCTCTGTACGTTGCAAGAAAGATGTCCGCAAGCAAGCTCGATCGCTGAAAAGACTGCTTGATAGTTCCATCCGCTTGGCGGTAATTCACAGATAGCCGATGATATTGCACGAGTACCTGTTGGTAACCATTGGCATCCGGTTTGAACGTGGTAGTTGCATCGAGAATTTCAAAGGCCCCGCCTTCTATCCATCTGCCTTTGGTGTTCCATGACTGGATAGTCGACCGGACCCTACCGCATGAGGCGCAGTTTTCGGCCGTGACTTCATCCACTGGCTGTAGATTCCCGGTCTCATACGCGTAACTCATGAGCGAGTACCAGTACTTACTGAACGCCTCCAGCCCTTCCTTGGAATTCTTGTCCGCCAATGCCGGCTTGACTGGAACGGGGACATTTTGCGCCCTGCCCTTTGCGTCAGCCGGCTTATAGACGGGCTTCGGTTTTGGACTAGGCAAGGCGCTTGGCGTAACGGATGCAGAAGGCGAGGCCGAGGAAGGTGCACCGGAGGTCGGCTCGCCAGGAGGCGCGTCGCCATTGCTGCAGCCACTAAGAGCCAGAAGGGAGAGAGTCAGGCAGGAAATAGCAGAAAGGCGCAGGCGCCCGGCAATAGATGATCGAGAAGTCATGCGCAGCTAATCCCCCCGGATAGGTGGCCCAGACATCTGTGTCCGAACAATGGTTAAAGGGTAGCCGAGACTACACTTTCGCGCTCAAAGTTATCCACAACCAAACGGGTGCTTTTCAACCCTCTGCAGCTCTTGGAAACTAGCCGCTGCGGGCGAGCTGGCCCTAGAGGGCTATGGCGGATTCGCGGGGAGTGCTGCGAAAATTGCCGCACACCCCTATCGTTTTTCTACGTCACGTAGAAGAATGGAGCCATGATGTTCAATCACGCCGACGGCGATCCCATCCTTATCCTCGACGACGAACAGTGCTGGCAACTTCTGGAGGGCACCAAGCACGGCCGGCTCGTTGTCACCGTGGCCGGCGAGCCGGACATCTTCCCCGTCAACTACGTGACCAGCCGCCGCAAGCTCTACTTCCGTACCGCCCCCGGCAATAAGCTGGCCGAGCTGACCATCAACGACCGGGTTCTCTTCGAAACCGACGGCATCCTGTCGGACCAGGCGTGGTCTGTCGTCCTCCGGGGTACTGCCCGGGTCCTGAACAAGGCTGCCGAAATCGCCGAAGCTGAGGCGCTCGGGCTCGCTTCGTGGGTTCCGACACTGAAGGATTTCTACGTCGAAATCGACCCCGGATCCGTCAGCGGGAGGCACTTCAACTTCGGCGAGCAGCCCGAACTGAACGTCTAGGCACTGGGCTTCCGGCTGCCCGCCGGCAACCTAGACTTTAATCATGGCGGACCGGCTGACCCCTGAGCAGCGCAGCTGGAACATGTCCCGGATCAGGGGAAAGAACACCAAACCCGAGTTGCTGGTGCGCAGCCTCCTGCATGCCAAGGGCTACAGGTACCGGCTGCACGGCGTCTCCCGCGGCAGCAAACTGCCGGGAAATCCCGACCTCGTGTTCGCAGGCCGCAGGAAGGTCATCTTCATCAACGGCTGCTTCTGGCACTTCCACGACTGCAGGGTGGGCCAGCACGCTCCCAAGGCCAACGCCGAGTTCTGGGAAACGAAAAGAACCAAAACCAGAAACCGCGACGCCGACCAGCGCCGGCAGCTCGAAAGCGCCGGTTGGGAAGTCCTCACGGTATGGGAGTGCGAACTGAAGGACCGGATCGCCCTGGAGGAACAGCTGGAGCGGTTCCTCGCCGCCCACTGAGCGCGGGGCCGCTGCGGCTCAGCCCTGTTCGGGCGCCAGCCTGTAACCGACGCCGCGGACCGTCTGGAGCCAGCGGGGATTTTGGGCAGAATCACCGAGTTTCTTGCGAAGATTACCCATGTGCACCTCGACGGCCCGCTCATCAGCCTCGCTGATGTAACTTCCGACGTCGTATGGTTCGTCCCGCAGGCGGCGCACCAGATCCGCCTTGGTGCGGACCATGCGGTTCGCCTCCAGCAACGCGTGCAGCAGGTCGAATTCGGTTCGGGTCAGGCTGAGTTCGTGGCCGTCCACGGCCACGGTACGGGACTCATAACTTAGATCAAGCCCATTGTGGCGGTAGCCTTTCGGATCGCCAGCCCCAGCCAAAGGTGCGCCGGAGTCGTCGGCAAGGTCCGACGTCGACCGCGGCCGCCGCATCATGGCCGCGACGCGGGCACGCAGTTCCCTGGGCCGGAAGGGCTTCGTCAGGTAGTCATCGGCCCCGGACTCCAGGCCGATGAGGGTATCCAGCTCCTCCGCCCGGGCGGTCAGCATCACGATGTACGCGTCCGAAAATTGGCGGATCTGCCGGGCCACTTCAAAGCCGTCGATGTCCGGCAGGCCAAGGTCCAGCGTGATGACTGCCGGATCAAGGTTCTTTGCTGCCAGAACGCCTTCTGCCCCGCTGGACGCAGCCGTGACGTCAAAGCCTGCCTGCGTCAGGACAACCCGCACCAGCTCTCGAATGTCGTGGTCGTCTTCAATGACCAGCCCCACGCGTGTGTCACCCATCGCAGCCCCCTCAGCCCGCTACTTCCCGTCTGAAGTATAGCCCCCGCCCGTTATCCTGCTTCTATGCCTTTACCTGCCCAGCCCTTCCGGACCGGCACGAATGAGTAAGCAAACATGGAACGACACGTCGGGCCGGATGCTGCTCTTTAGGCGCCCTTTCCACGAGTATTCCCTGCGGGGCCGCGTGGCGCTCAGCCAGATCCCGCTATCCGTCACCGCCGGATTCACTACCGTCCTCGTTCTGGCTTTCTTTCCGGAGACACTGACGAATCCACTTTTCATCAGTTTCCTGGTGTCACAGGTCGTCATCCTGATTGCCTGCTATGCCATTCCCTGGGACCGCTTGCCGTACCCGAGCTTCCTGGTCATTCCCGTGCTGGACCTGGTGTCGATCACTCTCGGCAGGGAGGGCGGCCAGGATAGCCTGACCGGAATCAGCCTGATGGCGGTCTTTCCCGTGATCTGGGTATGCGCCTCTGGGGTGTTTCCCAAGACAGCTGTGGCTTTTTCCTTTTTCGGCCCCCTCGGCATCATCTGGCTCCCGCTTCTGGTCAAGGGCGACGTGTCCGGACAGGATTTGACCCGCTCCCTCCTGCTTCCGGTCATGATGCTGGGCATCGGTGTTTCGGTGACCGTGATGACTCTGAGCATGGTCCGGCAGCAACGTGACCTGGAGGATAAAGACGCCCAATTGCAGGGTGTGCTGGACGGCAGCAAGCGGCAGGAAAGGCTGCTGAATACAGTGCTCGACACGGTGCACCTGGGCGTGCTTGCCATCGACGCCGGGGGTAACGACATCCTGATGAACCGGAAGCAACGGGCCCACCACCGGTTGGCATCTCCGCCGGACAACGCAGATCCCAATGAATCGCAGCTCCTGGTCTTCGCCCCAGACCGGACCACCCCGGTTCCCGTGGAGCAGCGTCCGGTCCGCCGTGCCGTGCTCGGCGAGGAATTCACCGACTATCTCGTCTGGCTTGGCGCCGGCGAGGGACAGCGTGCCATCACAACGAGTGCGAGGCCGATGACCGACCAAGACGGGAACTTTGCAGGGTCCGTCATTGTGTTCAGCGACGTCACCGAACTGGTCGATGCCCTGGCGGCCAAAGACGACTTCGTCTCCAACGTCTCACATGAATTCCGGACGCCCTTGACGTCGATCCTCGGTTACGTCGAGCTGATGCTCGACGACGACGAGCTGACCGAGGATCAACGCGGACCCTTGGATATCATCCAGCGCAACTCGGAACGCCTGCTTACCCTCGTTTCAGACCTCCTGTCGAGCAGAAGCGGGCAGCTCATCATCAGCCCTCATGCAGTGGACGTGGCCGACCTGGTCCGCGCGAGCATCAGCTCGGCCCAGCCCCGGGCTACGGAATCCGGCATCCGCCTGCGGGCTGATGCCCCCGAACGGTTGGAGGCGCACGTCGATTCCGCACGCATCTCACAGGTGCTCGACAACCTCGTCTCCAATGCCATCAAATACTCCCCCGACGGCGGCGAAGTCACCGTCTCCCTCCGTGCCGAAAATAGGAACGTGGTCTGCAGCGTCAGGGACAACGGCATGGGAATGAGCGAACAGGACCAGAAGGAGGCCTTCGCGAAGTTCTTCCGTTCCGAGGCCGTCCGTAATTCCGCTATCCCCGGTGTGGGGCTCGGGCTCTCCATCAGCAAGGCCATCGTGGAAGCCCACGGCGGTACCGTTTCGCTGCACAGCGAAAAAGGGCAGGGCACCACGTTTACGTTTGCGGTTCCGGCCTGACTGGTTAGCCAGCTAGCGGGCCCCGCTTCGCCGGCGCCGCGCTTCGCCGTGCCCGTGCGCGTCAGGCCCGGTGGTGCTCAATGAGCCAGCCGGCGAGCTGGCGGGCGCGCCGTGCCGCCTCCACATCGCCTTCAGCAGCGGAAATGATGGACCCCTTCATCAGGATGTGCCATGACCTGGAGAAATCTTCAGTCCGTTCCAGTCCTGCCTCGTCCGCGAGTTGCTTCACGTGACCGCGGATCTTGGCCAGATAGTCGATGCTGGCCCGGCCCAAGGGATGCGCGGAGCCCATCTCGAGAAGCACGTTGATGAAGGAGCAGGCTTCGAAATCCGTGCGGCGGAACCAATCGGCGAACACGTCGAAGATCGCCAACAGCTGCTCTTCGGGGGTGTCTGCCCGGCGTCGTGCCTCTCCGACGATCGCGTTGACGGTCCAGACGCGGTCGCGCTGTTCGAGGAAGGCGAGCACCACCTGGTCCTTGGAGGCGAAGTGGCGGTAGAAAGTGGCTTTCGCGACGCCCGAACGGCTGATGAGTTCGTTGATGCCGACGTCGCGCACGCCGCGGCGGGCGAAGAGATCGTAGGCCGCATTCACGATCCGTTCCCGGATCCCTGCCGCCCCGGCCCCGCCCGCCACTGGTTCAGCGCCCATCATCGATTCAGCGCCGACCCGCGCTTCAGCGCCGGGCAATTCGTTTGGGGTTGCGTCGGGCGCTTTGGCATCCGATTTATGGGTCACTCCAGCGGGCTGCACGTAGCGAGGGCCGCCGGGCAAGGCCTCAGTCTGCGGGCTGGACTGCAACCCGCCGGAAGGAAAAATCCCGGCGCTCGATGAAGCGGATCTGGATGAATCTTCCATTTGTTAACATCGTAACCCCATAGGGAAGACAGACCTGTCTGTCTTGAGCTACAGTTTTCACAGACTGTTCAACTGGCTGGGGTGGCGAACCCAACCCGCACGTTGGCAGACTGGCGTTATCGGGCGCGAAGCACCATACTTCACTTGCTGCCTGAACCACAGGAACCGGAGGGTGACATGTCGCAGAAGCTGATGCCGCCAGGACCGCGTGCCTCCGAACGGCTCGCCCTTTGGCCGGAATTCAACCAGCCTACGAAGGACCCGGAACTGGGACCGATGCGGCGGCAGGTCATGGCCATCATCTCCTCGATCCTCGACGATCCATGCCCGGAAGGCGCCGACATCCGGACCCGGTTGCGTGGTCTCGTTGCCCAACATGCCGGCTGCCCGGAGAAGGCCCTGCTCGAGCACCTGCGCTCCATGTACGGCGATCTGGAAGATCCCGCGGCATACGAAGACAGGGAAACGGAAGCCGTCTAGGGAAGGCCTAGCGGCCGGTCCTCGCCTGGCGCACCACTTCCCCCCAGGACTGCCCGGCCAGATCGGCGACGGCGGCCAGGATCTCCGACGGGGGCCGCGAAAGGTCCAGCGGAAACTCCACGATGTCGATATCGGTGTTGAGGATCCGTCGCAGCTTCATTTCACCGGCACCGGCGTAGATCAACCAGGCCGTGGGCACCTGCAGCGCGGTGCAGTAGGCCAGCATCTGGAAATGGTCGGCAGTCAGCGACGCCCCGCGGTCCGCGCGTGCCCGGTAGTTGGCGTCGTAGACCACCACTGGTCTTCCCCCGAGCAGGTGCACCGCGTCAGGCCGCACAGTGAGCCGGTCCGAGTCCCGGACAGCCTCGTTGAGCATGGCGTTGTACTGCAGCCTCATTTCACCGGGGAAGCCCTTCATGGCGTGGCGGAGTGCCTTGCCCACGAAGTCCTCGAAGACCCGGTCCATGTCCACGACGAAGGAAGCGGTCCGCTGCGGTCCCTCTCCTGCCTCGGCCGAGGCATTGCGCAGGATGACCTCGGAGAGCCGAAGCACGGCGTGATACCGGACATTCATCCGGCTGGCCTGCCACGGCGGCAGCGGGGCGCCGGACTGAAGCCTGGTGGCGGCGTCGAGCTTTCCTTTGAGCTGGCGCAGCCGGCTCAGTACCTCGGGACGGACGCCGGGAACGCGGGACATGCGCTCAAGTGCGGCCCGAAGGATCCGGTTCTCGGCGATGTCTTCGGTGAATTCGTCGTAGGACACTTCGAGCGGGACCAGCATCCCGGGCCGCCGCGAGATCTGGTCGGAGATGCGGATCCGTCCCTTGACCGTCCGGAGCGATTCGTCCACGGTGAGATAGCCCTGAAGCACGCCGCGCTGCAGGGCCCGTTCGGCGAGCTGCACGAGGGACGCCGCCAGCGCGCTCCACAGCTCGGTGTCCTCCGTGGCGGCAACCGGATCGTCGCGGAACCCCTGGTCTCCTGCATAGCTCAGGAGGAACAGCAGGCGGTTCAGCCCCAGCCTGCCCTTCGGCCGGACGTCGAGCTGTACCAGTGGTGTCCGCACGGAGCCCACCTTGCCCACCGGCTCGATCCGGTACAGGCCCATCCCCATGGGCGAGGCCTTCGCGAGCCCGCTGGAATTGACGAACGCGGCGCTGCCCGAATCCAGTTTCTCCACGACTCCGCCGGACAGTTCGTCCAGCACGATGTGACGAAAGCGCGGCGGGGCGCCAGTGCGTGGGGAGTCAGTACTCGGGGCGCCAGCGCGTGGACCGCCAGTGCTTGCGGGGCCTGTGCGCAGGGGGCTGCCAGCCCTGTTAGCGAGCCGCAAGGCGTCCCAGCAGTTGATCCAGCCCGAAGCGTTCCTCCAGCTGAGCCCGGGTCAGTTGCCCGTGATAGTGCTCCTCCAGCAGCGGCATGAGCTCGTACTTCCAGATCCGGCGCAGCCCGGCAGGACTCTGGGCGGCCTTCTTCATGAAGTAGGACGGGCCGATCATGAGGTCGCGGTCCCACTCGTCGATGGAGTCGTTGAGCGCGTCCAGCAGCAGCGCGGGCGTGGTGTCCAGCTGCCGCGCCTCCAGGAACCGCAGCAAGGACCCCTTCACCGGTTCGGTCTTCGGGTGCAGTTCGATGAAGGCGAAGCGGCGGCGGATTGCGGCGTCCATCATGGCGATGGAGCGGTCCGCGGTGTTCATGGTGCCGATGATGTAGAGGTTGTCCGGCAGGGTGAACGGCTCGTTGGGACTGTACTGCAGATAGATGCGGTCGTCGCGGTACTCCAGCAGGAAGTACAGCTCGCCGAACACCTTCGCGAGGTTGGCACGGTTCATCTCATCGATGATCAGGAAGTACGGCTTCGACTCGTTGCCAGGCTTCGCGGCTTCCTCGGCGAGCCGGCGCAGCGGTCCGGCCACGAGTTTGAACGACACCTGGCCTTCGTCCGTCTTGTCCGGCCGGTAGCCCTCGAAGAAGTCCTCATAGGCGTACGACGGGTGGAACTGCACGAGCTTCACCCGTTCGTCCGTGCTGTCCTGCGCGAGCTCGGCCGCGAGGTGCTTGGCGAGGTACGTCTTGCCGGTTCCGGGCGGGCCGTACAGCACCAGCTGCCGGTTCTCTTCCAGCAGCTCGGCGATCTCCTGCAGCGGTTCGAGGTCCATGTGCAGCGAGTCCGCGAACTCGCGCGTCAGCGGGCGGAACCCCTCCTGGACGGGAACGGCGACGGCGGCAGGTTCCGCACCGCCGTCGGGCTCTGCTTCCGCTTCAGCCGGCAAGAGCGCCTGCAGCGCCTGCACCACGCGTGTGACGTCGACGATGATCCCCGGAGTAGCGAGCTGGCGCTGCACGTGGCGCGGCAGCTCGGTCATGGCGTGGGCATCGTCAAACCAGCGCACCTTCCGGCGCATCCGGCGGTTGTCGCCGTTGTGGTCAGGCTCCCCCAGGACGACGCCGATCCGCACGGTCCCCGAGTTGTGGCAGAGGGCAAGGTCCCCCGGCTTCATGACGGTCAGGAAGGCGAAAACGGCTGTCTTGGTGTCCTCGCGCTCCACGTAGCCGAGGTGCTTGTAATCCTCGTCCACCGCGTGCTGCACCAGCCCGGCAGTCACGCCGGCGTCCAGCAAGCGGAGATGTTCAACGTCGAGCGTCACCTTCTCCTCCGCCTGCCAGGCGGCAAGCAGCTCGGCATTGTCCTGGTGGGTGCGCAGCAGCCAGGCGCGGCGGCCCGGGTCCCCCACCTTGCGCCACTGGCTCACGAGGTGGCGCGAGTACCAGTCGATGCGCTGGCCGGCCTGCTCATCGAGGTGCAGGCGGATGCGCCGGATGTCGGCGGTGATTTCCTCGTCCGTGTCGCCCTTGGCCCCGCCCACCAAGGAGGCGAAGGCGTCGCGGATCTCCCGGCGCTCGACGTCGGCAACGACTGGTTCAAAGAAGCTCGGCCACGCGAGGTACTCGATGCTGCGCCGGATCGCGGACTGGTCGTCCGGAGTGCCCGCGGCCAGCAGGTGGAAGGCCAGCGGGTCCTTCAGCGCCTTGTTGATGGTGGCCGTGGATTGCTGGTCGACATGCTGCACGAACCTGCAGAGCCACTTGAGATGGTCCCAGATGGTCCAGTTGAATTCGGCGGTGCGGTCGCGGATGACGCCATGGTCCGTCATGCCCTTGTACAGTGCCTCGGGCAGCTCAAGCTGCGGTTCCAGCCACGAGGCCGCCTCGGTCACGCGGGCACGCTTGACCTTGAGCGACTTCACTTCGTGGGCCAGCGGCAGCGACTGCAGGAAGAGCAGCTCCACGGCGAGCTGCTTCGCCTGGCGGGAAGCGTCCGCGAGGTTGTTCCGCAGGTTGGTCATCATCGGGGCCTTGGCGTCTGCCACCCCGCGTTCCAGACGTTCCAGCAGCTCCGCCGCTGCATCTGATGTCCAAGTCTGTGTGCGCCCGTCAAGAGCCGATGGCTTGCCCTGAAGCCCCGCGCCGAGTACGAACCACGCCGCGTCTTCGATCTCCTTGGAGACTCCGAGGGCGCGGTGCATGGCAGGCTTCGGGGTGGGGGTCATGCGTTCAAATTTACAGGCTTAACCTGAACGCCGGCACCACGGCCCCTTGGAATGCTACTTCCGGGTAAGCGGCGGCAGCTTCCTCCGGCCAAATGCAAAGTAGCTGCCCGGACCGATGAAATTGACCAGCGTGGCAAACCTCCAGAACTTCTTGGAGCCGCGGATTTGCTCTGCCGGACGGCGGGAAAGATCCCGTTGGGCGGCCACGAGGAAAGCCAGCTGCGCCGTGCCTACGATCACGGTCCCAAAGCGTGCTGCCGGGGGCATGTCCTTCCAGGATTTCTTCTTCTTGTTCACAGCGGCTCCTTAGGGGTGGCGACAGGCTGTGGGCCGGTCAGGGCTTGTGTTCAGTAAAGGGGTGCAGGCGTTCTTTCTGCTCCGGTGTCAGCCGCAGCACCCGTCCGGTGGCTTCGTCGACGAAGGCGAGATGGCTTGACGCCTTCACACAATCCTCGCCAGTAACCGGGTCCTGCACAAGGTAGTGGATGTCGAAGCTGGCGCCCTTCACGGCACCGACCCACACCTGGACCACCGCAGGGACGTTGCGGTACTCCAGGGTCTTCACGTACCGGATGCGATGGTCCACCACAAGGGCCATGGTGCCCTCGGCGACTTCGTTGAAGAGCGGAACCTGCGGTTCCACTCCGGGCAGCCCAGCGCCGCGTGGCGGACCGAATGCGGCGATGCGCGCTTCCTCCAGCATGCGGACAATCTGGACGTTGTTGATGTGGCCGTAGGCGTCCATGTCACCCCAGCGCATCGGCACGAGCACCTCGATGCGCCGGGGGTCGGGGTGGCCTCCGGGGTTCAGCGGGGTCAGCTGTGCACCGCCGTCGAATCGTCCACGGATGTTTCCTCAACGTCCGCGCCGGCGAACTGGGACATGTACAGCCGGTAGTAGGCGCCTTCGGCCGCGAGCAGAGCCTGGTGGTTGCCCTGCTCCACGATCTTGCCGTTCTCCATCACCAGGATGGTGTCGGCGTCGCGGATGGTGGAAAGCCGGTGGGCGATGACAAAGCTGGTCCGGTCGGTGCGCAGCGCGGCCATGGCCTTCTGCACGAGGAGCTCGGTGCGGGTGTCCACGGAGCTTGTCGCCTCGTCCAGAATCAGCAGTGACGGGTTGGCCACGAATGCGCGGGCGATGGTGATGAGCTGTTTCTCGCCGGCACTGACGTTGTTGCCCTCCTCGTCGATAACGGTGTCGTAGCCATCCGGAAGCGCCCGGACGAAGCGGTCCACGAACGTGGCCTTGGCCGCCGCCATGATCTGGTCCTCGGTGGCGTCCAGCTTGCCGTACCTGATGTTGTCGTAGATGGAGCCGCCGAACAGCCAGGCGTCCTGCAGCACCATGCCCACCTTGGAACGGAGCTCCGCGCGGCTGAGCTGCGTCACGTCCACCCCGTCCAGAGTGATGGACCCCGAGTTGAGCTCGTAGAAGCGCATGACGAGGTTCACCAGGGTGGTCTTGCCGGCCCCGGTGGGGCCGACGATGGCCACCGTGTGGCCGGGCTCGGCCGTGAAGGACAGGTTCTCGATGAGCGGCTTGTCCTCCGTGTAGCTGAAGGTGACGTTGCGGAACTCCACGTGGCCGTCGGTCTTGGCCGGCAGGTGCTTCGTGGCGGTTTCGGCGTCCTGCTCGTCCGCGTCCAGGAACTCGAACACACGCTCAGCCGAGGCCACGCCGGACTGCAGCATGTTGGCCATGCCCGCCATCTGGCCCAGCGGCTGCGTGAACTCGCGTGAGTACTGGATGAACGCCGTCGCGTCACCCAGGCTCATGCTGCCGGACGCCACACGCAGCCCGCCCACAACGGCGATGCCGACGTAGCTGAGGTAGGACACGAACTGCATGACCGGGAAGATGATGCCGGAGACGAACTGCGCGCCAAAGCTGGCCTTGTACAGGGCGTCATTGCGCTCCTCGAACCGTTCCAGCATGTCGGCGTCGCGGCCGAAGACGCGGACGAGGTCGTGCCCGGAGAAGGACTCCTCGATCTGGCCGTTCAGCTGGCCGGTGTTCTTCCACTGCGCGGCGAACAGCTTTTGGCTGCGGGCGCCGATCACGCCGGCCGCCACACCGGACAGCGGAAGGGCAATCAGCGCTATCAGGGCCAGCTGCCACGAGACGATGAACATCATGATCACGATGCCCAGGACGGTCAGGACAGAGCTGATCAGCTGCGCGAACGCCTGCTGCAGCGCCTGCTGGACGTTGTCGACGTCGTTCGTCACGCGGGACAGGACGTCGCCGCGCTGGCGGGTATCGAAGTAGTTCAGCGGCAGCCGGTTGAGCTTCTTTTCGGTGTCGTCGCGGAGCTGGCGGATCACCTTCATGACGATGCGGTTCAGCACGTAGCCCTGCAGCCACAGGAAGATGTTCGCCACGAAGTACATGACCAGCACGACGGAGATCAGGACCGTCAGCTTCTGGAAGTCGATGCCGGTGCCGGGAACGAGTTCCATCCGGGAGATCATGTCCGCGAAGTTGTCTTGGCCCCGCTCCCGCAGGCCGTCGACGAACTGCTCCTTGCTGACTCCGGCCGGGAGCTGCTTGCCGACGACGCCGCCGAAGATGACGTCCATGGCCTGCCCCAGCACCTTCGGGGCAATGACATTGAGGACCACGGACACAATGACCATGGCCACGACGATGTAAATCCCCACGGCCTCCGGCTTGAGCAGCCCCAGGAGCCTCTTGGCGGAGGGCCAAAAGTGCTCCGGTTTCTTGGCCGGCATCGCACCGAACATGCCGCCGTCTGCCTCCGAGGGCTTGTACTCCTCCTCGATGAAGTCGTCGTCGTCCTCAAGCTCTGTGACGTCCGCGGCCGCCTCGGGAAGGACGCTTTCCTCTTCGCTGCGCCCACGCAGGGCCTTCTTGTCAGCGCTCATGCCACTTCCTCCACGCTCAGCTGGGACTCAACGATTTCCTGGTAGGTGGGTGACGTCTCCAGCAGCTCATCGTGCGTGCCGCGGTCCACGATCCTGCCGTTATCCAGCACCAGGATCTGGTCGGCCTCCGTAATGGTGGAAATCCGCTGCGCCACGATGATCACCGTGGCGTCCGCGGTGGTGCGCTTGAGGGCAGCCCGCAGCCGCGCATCGGTGGCGACATCCAGGGCCGAGAACGAGTCGTCAAAGAGGTAGACCTTGGGCTTCGTCACCAAGGCCCGGGCAATGCAGAGGCGCTGGCGCTGGCCGCCCGAGACGTTAGTGCCGCCCTGGGCGATCCGGGACGCTAGCCCGTTTTTCTTCTCCTTCACGAAGCCGTCGCCCTGGGCCACGTGCAGCGCCTCCCACAGCTCGACATCGGTTGCCTCGGGTTTGCCAAAGCGCAGGTTGTGCTCGATGGTTCCGGAGAACAGGTACGGCCGCTGCGGGACGAGGGCCACGCGCCGGGTGATCTCGGCCCGGTCCAGCTTGCTCACGGACACGCCGTCAAGCAGCACTTCGCCGTCGGCAATGTCATACAGGCGGGGCAGCAGCGACAGGAGGGAGGTCTTTCCGGCGCCGGTGGAACCAATGATCGCCACCGTTTCCCCCGGGCGGGCCGTGAAGCTGATGTTGCTCAGGACGGGGGCTTCTGCGCCGGGGTAGGCGAACGTGACGTTGCGGTATTCCACCACGCCTTCCAGCGCCGCAGGCGTTTCCGGGTGTTCGGGGTCGTGGATGGAGGGTTCGACGTCGAGCACCTCGCCGATGCGGTCTGCGCAGACGGACGCCCGCGGAATCATCATTGCCATGAACGTACCCATCATCACGGCCATGAGGATCTGGAGGAGGTACTGCAGGAAGGCGGTCAGGGCGCCCACCTGCATGTCGCCGGAGTCCACGCGCTGGCCGCCGAACCACAGCACGGCGGCCGTGGAGAGGTGCAGGATCATGCCGATGGCCGGGAACATGAGGACGAAGAGCGCACCGATCTTCAGGGAAACGTCCGTCAGTTCTTTGTTGGCCTCACCGAAGCGCTCGGTTTCGTATGGCTCGCGGACGAAGGCCCGGACCACGCGGATGCCGATGATCTGTTCGCGCAGCACCTCATTGATCCGGTCGATCTTCTTCTGCATCGAGCGGAACAGCGGCATCAGGCGCACCACGATGTAGCCCACCACCACAATCAGGACCGGCACCGAGACCCAGACCAGCCAGGACAGGTTGATGTCCTCGCGCAGGGCCATGATGATGCCGCCAATGCACATGATGGGCGTTGAGACCATGAAGTTCAGGCCCATCAGGACAAGCATCTGCACCTGCTGGACGTCGTTGGTGCCGCGAGTGATCAGGGTGGGTGCGCCGAACGTGTTGACGTCCTTGGCGGAGAAGCTCGTGACTTTGCGGAAGACGCCGCGGCGCAGGTCGCGGCCCATCGCCATCGCCGTCTTGGACCCGAAGTACACGCCGGCGATGGCCGTGCCCACCTGGAGAAAGGCCACCAGCAGCATCACGCCGCCGGTGCGCCAGATGAAGTCGGTGTCGCCGCGGGAAACACCTTCGTCGATGATCTGCGCATTGAGGCTCGGCAGGTAAAGGGCCGCGATGGTGGACGCCAGCTGAAAGGCGATGACGGCCAAAATGTACGGCATATACGGCTTGGCGTAGCGCCGAATGAGGGTGACAAGCATGCCCACGGGTCCTTAGGAAGAGAGCGCGAATTGGTTGGGAGAATTAATAGCAGCCGGGGCTGACATCATTAGCCTTCCAACTCTACGAAATCCGTTGCCCAAGCGAAACATCACCCGCGAAGATCATCCCTGGGGAGTACGCCCACCCCCAGGAAGCGCGAACGGACACTTAAGCCCCTCCAGGAAGCGCGAACGCGCCGTGTGGCGAGGTGAGCGGCGGCCTGCCGGTCACTTCCCCGCGGCGGTGAGCTCCGCCGTCGGGCTCTCCTGCCGTGGTTCAAACCGCTGTTCTTCCCGCCGCGCTTCATGACAGGATCCGGCCGGACCCTGCGGTGCCTCAGCGTGCCGTGCTGCCGGCTGCACATCCACCGTGCGCCGGAGCGGGCGTTCCGTGATCAGGAGTACGGCGACCAGCGCCACCACGGCAATGGCGGCGGCGATCAGGAAGATTTCCGCCGTGGCGTCGCCATACGCAGCCCGCATGATGTCGCGGACGGGGGCTGGCATGTCGGCCAGGTCGAGCGTCGCCCCCGAACCTCCGGCCCCGGAAATGCCGGCCGCGGCGAACCCCTGCGCAGCGAGTTCCTGGACCCGGTTGCCCAGGATGGCGCCGAGGACCGAGACCCCGATCGCACCGCCGACCGACCGGAAGAACGCCACGGATGCACTCGCGGTGCCGATGTCCCGGGCGCTGACAGTGTTTTGAACAGCCAGGACAAGGTTCTGCATCAGCATGCCCAGCCCCAGGCCCAGGATGGCCGTGAAGACGCCCGCCTTCCAGAGATCAGTGGTGTGGTCCATGGTGCCGCCCAGGCCCAGGCCACCGATCAGCAGGACGGCGCCGGCAACGAGGTAGCGTTTCCACTTTCCGGTGCGGCTGATGAGCAGTCCCGAAACGACTGAACCGACGAGGTTGCCGGCGATCATGGGCAGGGTCAGAAGCCCTGCCTCGGTGGGCGTGGCGCCGCGGGCCACCTGGAAGTACTGGCCAAGGAAGGTCGAAGAGCCGAACATGGCCACGCCCACCGCGACGGACGCCCAGATCGCCAGGGCAGTGGTGCGTTCGGAGATGATTTTCAGCGGGATGATCGGTTCGGCCACCCTGGACTCCACGACCACCAGGAGGGCCAGCAGCAGGATTCCGCCGCCCACCATCAGAGCCGACGGCCACGACCACCAGTCGTAGTATTCAGGGTTGCCCGCAAACGATACCCAGATCAGGAGAAGGCTGACGCCGGAGGTGAGGAGGATGGAGCCCAGCCAGTCGATCTTGGCGGGGCGCCTGACGTGCTGGATTTTCAGGGTGAGCTGCAGCAAGACCAGGGCGACGACGGCGAGCGGCACGCAGACAAAGAACGTCCAGCGCCAGCCCAGTGGGCTGTCCACAATGAATCCGCCCAGCAGCGGCCCGCCGGCGGTGCCCACCGCCATGACAGCGCCCATGTAGCCCGAGTACTTTCCGCGGTCGCGCGGCGGAATCATGGACCCAATGATCGCCTGGGCAAGGGCGGTCAGGCCTCCCATGGCCACGCCCTGGATGACGCGGGCGGTGAGCAACAGCGGAATGGTTGCGGACAGGCCCGCCATGACCGAGCCGGCCACGAAGACCACGATGCTGAGCTGGACCAGCAGTTTCTTGTTATAAAGGTCCGCCAGCTTGCCCCAGATGGGCGTGGTGGCGGCGTTGGCCAGCAGCGCAGCGGTGATGACCCAGGCGAAATCTGTCTGTGTCCCCTTGAGATCGGACATGATGGTGGGCAGCGCGTTGGCCACGATGGTGCTGCTGAGGATGGCGGTGAAGAACGCGGCAAGGAGGCCGGTGAGGGCTTCCATGATCTGCCGGTGGGTCATCGCCAAGGGTGGTTGGGTGGCAGTGCTCGACACGGGCGTGCTCCTAATGGGTGGGGTTCTCGGTGATGGGGCCGGCCGCCTTTGCCCGGGCGGAATCCTTGAGGGATCCCGCAAGATTGCGGAGAATTTTCGCCGTCTCCTCGGCGTCGTGCTGGCTCCATTCCCGCAGGTATTCCTGCAGGGTGGAGGCGCGGTGCTCTTCGATATCGCGAAGCTTCACGCGCCCCGCTTCGGTGAGCGCCACCAGCTGGGCCCGGCCGTCCTCGGGGTCCGGCCTTCTGTGGACGAGCCCCAGCTCCTCAAGTTCGGCGATGTGCCGGCTGAGGACAGGGGCGCTGACGCCCAGTCGCGCAGCCAGGTGGGTGGCGCGCGACTCCTTCTCCCCCACAAACCGGAGCACCCCCTGCAACGCCACTCCGGTGTCCATTCCCCTCGAATTGGCGACTGCCACACACCGGACGGCCCGTTGCAGGTCGAAAATCCCGCGCACCAGTTCGGCTGCGGTGCTGGGCTCGACTGCCATCGCGGGCACCCTCCTACTTGTTTGCCTGAAGCAACCATATCTTAAAATGGTTGCTTGAGGAAACTAACCGCACGGCCTGCGGTTAACACCAAGCGCGAACCGGCAGCTAATGCCCTCAAATTCGTGCTGAGGGGGCGTTAGCTGCCAGTTCGCGCTGGGTTGTTGCGTTTGGCTGGGGGCTTAAGTGTTCGTTCGCGCTTTGGTGGTGGGGGTGGGCGGGGTTAGGGGGCCAGGTGGGTGGGGGCGAACATCCTGAGCAGGGTTTCGACGACGACGACGTTCGGGCCGTCCGCGGCGAACCCCGCCTTCAGCGCGTCCCCCACGTTTTCCGGGGCCACGCGGGTGGCCGGCACTCCGAAGGCCTCGGCGAGTTTCACGAAGTCCGGGCGCGCGAGCTCGGTGGCCGTGGCCTTGCCAAACGCGCCCACCATGTATTCGCGCAGGATGCCATATCCGCCGTCGTCCACGATCAGCCAGGTGACCGGCACGTTGTGCTGCTTGGCGGTGGCCAGTTCCGAGATGGAGTACATGGCAGAGCCGTCGCCCGAGACCGCCAGCACCCGCGCCGAAGAGCCGGACTTGCCCACGGTTTCGAGGCCCACCGCTCCCCCGATGGCCGCAGGGAAGCCGTAGCCCAGCCCGCCGGCACCCTGGGCGGAATGGAACTGGCCCTCGCGTGCGTCCCAGCAGCTCCAGCCCCAGTACGCGGAAATGGTCATGTCCCAGAAGGTCTGCATGTCTGCGGGAACGGCCTCGCGGATGTCGGCCATGAACTTCAGTTCCTTGCCGACGTCCTGGGACTCGAGCCGCGCGCGCACCTTGGCCAGGGTCTCCCGCACCAGGTCCTCCGGCGATATCCCGTGCCAGTTTGACCTGGTTTCGACAGGCTCAACCACCAGGGAAGCATCCAGGGCGGCGAGCGCCTGGCCGGCGTCGGCGCGGATGCCCAGCCCGGGCCGGTTCGATTCGAGCACCCGGGGTTCGGCATCGATCTGGATGATCCGGCCCCGTGGTTCGAACGTGAAGTAGTTGGATGTGACTTCACCGAGCGAGGAGCCGATGACGATCAGCACGTCGGCATCCTCGAGGACGTCGGTCATGTGGCGGTCCTCGATCCAGGACTGCAGCGACAGCTCGTGGTTCCACGGGAACGCGCCATTTCCGCCGGGGGTGCAAATCACCGGGGCGCGCAGTTTCTCAGCGATGGAAAGCAGCGACTTCTCGGCCCGCCCGCGGCGTGTGCCGCCGCCGGCGATGATGGCCGGACGTTCCGCCGCCGACAGCCATTTGACTGCTTCGCGGACCAACTCGACACGCGGCGGGTTGTCCGCAGCTTCGGCAAGCGCGTCCTCCACCGGAGGAACCATGATGGGATCGAGCAGGACATTCTGCGGAATTTCCAGCCAGACGGGCCCCTGCGGCGAGGAGATGGCTTCCGTCCAGGCGTCCTGGATGGCCGACGGAATGCCGGAGGCGTGCTGGATCAGGCGCTGGCTCTTGGTGACGTTCGCGGCCGAGGCCTTCTGGTCATCGAGCTGGTGCAGCATCCCCTTCCGGCGCGCTCCCAGTCCCTCCAGCGGGATCTGGCTGGCGATGACCACCATCGGCACGCCGGTGGCGTAGGCCTCTTGGAGCCCGGCGAGGGAAGTCAGCGCACCCGGGCCGGTGGACAGGAACAGCACGCCCACCTCGCCGGTGGCCCGCGAATATCCGTCGGCAGCGAAGGCACTGTTGTTTTCCACGCGCGACGACACGAAGTGCAGGTTTCCGCGGCCCATTGCGTCAAACAGGCCCAGCGCGTGCTGGCCCGGGATGCCGAAGACGGTCTTCGCCCCCAGCGCCTCGAGGGTTTCGACGACGAGGTCCCCGCCGTTGCGTACGTCCGTCCCCTTCGTGGGGGCTGCTGTGCCCGGATCGAAATCGATCACTGCGTCGCCCCCGCAGCCTGACGGGTGACTCCGGCCTCGACGGGCTCGGCCAGCGGCGAGGACGCCGCGAAGCCGGCCGGGCGACGGGATTCCTGTCCCAGCGCCTGCGCTGCGTAGCCGGTGTCGGCCCCGAACCGGTCCCCTTCGACGGAGTTGTCGGCCATCAGGGTGACGAGTTCGTAGGCAACGTGGCTGGCGGCGACGCCCGTGATTTCGGCGTGGTCGTAGGCGGGCGCGACTTCGACGACGTCGGCCCCCACGAGGTTCATGCCGCGGAAGCCCCGGATGATTTCGAGCAGTTCCCTGCTGGTGATGCCTCCGGCTTCCGGGGTCCCCGTTCCCGGGGCATGCGCCGGGTCAAGGACGTCGATGTCCACCGAGATGTACAGCGGGCGGTTCCCGATGCGGTCCCGCACCTTGGCCACGGTCTCGAGGACGCCCTGGTAGTAGACGTCGGCGGAGGTGACGATGCCGAACCCAAAGCGGTGGTCGTCGTCGAGGTCTTTCTTGCCGTACAGCGGGCCGCGGGTGCCGATGTGGCTGATGGCCTCGGTGTCGAGGATGCCCTCTTCGACCGCCCGGCGGAACGGCGTGCCGTGGGTGTACTCGGCGCCGAAGTAGGTGTCCCAGGTGTCCAGGTGGGCATCAAAGTGCAGCATGGCGACGGGGCCGCCGGCGCGTTCTGCGGCAGCGCGCAGCAGCGGCAGCGCGATGGTGTGGTCGCCGCCGAGGGTCATCAGCTTGCTGCCGGTGGCAGTCAGGTCCAGGGCGTTCTGCTGGACGGTCTCGATGGCCTCGTTGATGTTGAACGGGTTGACGGCCATGTCGCCGGCGTCTGCCACCTGGCAGTTCTCAAAGGGGCTGACATCCCAGGCGGGGTTGTAGGGACGGAGCAGACGGCTGGCTTCGCGGACGTGGTTGGCGCCAAACCGGGCGCCCGGGCGGTAGGAGACACCGGAGTCGAAGGGGACACCGACCACTGTGATGTCCGCCTTGGCCACCTGGTCGAGGCGGGGCAGCCGGGCATAGGTGGCGGCTCCCGCGTAGCGGGGAATTCGGGATGAATCGATGGGGCCAAGGTTGCCGTTGGCTTCGATGCGCAGCTCTTCCAAAGGAACGCCTCTCCTTCGAGGATGAAAGGTGGGTGTGACAGCCATCATACACTCGAAGTTGCCCAATGTGCATCACCTGTTTACAAATGACCCTGCAGCACAGGCGCAAAAAAACCCCGGGCCGCGTGCGAGCGGCCCGGGTTGGCTTCACGGGAAAAGGAAGGCTACCGGCTGGCGGCAGGGACCAGCACCCACAGCACCTCGACCGACTGGTCCGTCGGGTTCACCCAGGTGTGCGGCTCGCGCCCCGGAAACGTGACAGTGTCGCCGTCGGAAAGTTCGTATTCCTCATTGGTGAGGATGAGTTTGATGGTGCCCTTGATAACGTGCAGCACGTCGACGTCGCAGTCCACCGCGTAGAGCTCGGACTCGCCGCGGCCCCGCGGCTCGATCACCGCCTGGATGATCTGGACCCGCCGCTCCGAGCGGGCGGTCAGCAGTCGCTCAACGATCCCCTCACCGCCAAGCGAAATCCGGGGACCGGCGTCGCGCTTTGTCAGGTGGGTCTCTGGGGCGGCGAACAGATCACCGATGGAGATGGACAGCACCTGGCACAGGGTGACCAGCGAGGCAACGGACGGAGAGGTCAGGTCACGCTCTACGCGGCTGAGGAAGCCCTTGGTCAGCCCGGTGGCATCCGCCACCTGTTCAATTGTGAGCCGCTGCGACTGGCGGGCGGCACGGATTCTTGAACCGATGGCAACCGGAACATTGCTCGGCTCAACTGGAAGTGCCTTCATTTACGAACCTTTCACGGCCGGCCGCTCGGCCCCATCTTTGGAGCCATACTAGCGGCCCGCCACTCATCTGATGCCGCCGGAACCGCGTCACAGAGGATTGCGTCTTGACTGTTACTCGAATCACAGCCTACGCTGGAAAGCAACAACTGTTGCCTACGAAGCAACAGGAGCGAACCCTTCAGTTTCCCCCCTCAGAGCAGCGCAGTCCGTGCACCCCCAACTGCTACTCCCCCCGGACTGCCGCGAAGCTGCCAGAGCTCCAAGGAGCCCCAAATCATGGACCCAAATTTCGTCAATATCGCCATCGTGGTGGTGTACCTGGCCGCAATGCTGGCCTTCGGCTGGTGGGGCAAGTCCCGCACCCGGAACAACAGCGACTTCCTCGTTGCCGGCCGCCGCCTCGGGCCCTTCCTCTACACCGGAACCATGGCCGCCGTCGTCCTTGGCGGTGCCTCCACCGTGGGCGGCGTCGGCCTCGGCTACAAGTTCGGCATCTCGGGCATGTGGCTGGTGGTCGCCATCGGCGCCGGCGTGCTGCTGCTGAGCCTGCTCTTTGCCGGCACCATCCAGAAGCTCAAGATCTACACCGTGTCCCAGATGCTGACGCTGCGCTACGGAAGCCACGCCACCAAGACGTCCGGCATAGTCATGCTGGCCTACACGCTGATGCTTTGCGCGACCTCCACCGGAGCCTACGCCACCATCTTCGTGGTGCTGTTCGGCTGGGACCGGGCGCTGGCCATCGCCGTGGGCGGCGGCATTGTGCTGGTCTACTCAACGATCGGCGGGATGTGGTCCATCACCCTGGCCGACCAGGTCCAGTTCGTCATCAAGACCGTCGGCATCTTTTTCCTGATGCTGCCGTTCACGCTCAACGCCGCCGGCGGACTCGACGGGATCCGCAGCCGCGTTGACGCCAGCTTCTTCCAGATCGACGGCATCGGCCTGCAGACGATCATCACCTACTTCGTCGTCTACACTCTGGGCCTGCTCATTGGCCAGGACATCTGGCAGCGCGTGTTCACGGCGAAGACGCCGAAGGTTGCCCGCTGGGGCGGCGCCACGGCCGGCATCTACTGCATCCTCTATGGTGCAGCCGGCGCCATGATCGGCCTCGGCGCCCGCGTTGCCCTGCCCGACATCGACGTCGCGGCCGCAGGCAAAGACGTGGTCTACGCGGAGGTTGCGCAGAACCTGCTGCCCATCGGCATCGGCGGCCTGGTGCTCGCCGCCGCCGTCGCAGCCATGATGTCCACGGCATCCGGCGCGCTGATCGCCGCCGCCACCGTGGCCCGCGCCGACGTCCTCCCGTTTGTGGCCAGCTGGTTCGGCAAGACGATCAACACGGATGACTCGGACAACCCCGAGCACGACGTCAAGGCAAACCGCATGTGGGTCCTGGGACTCGGCATCGTGGCGATTGTCATCGCCATCATTACCAAGGACGTGGTGGCCGCTCTGACCATCGCGTACGACATCCTGGTGGGCGGGCTCCTCGTCGCAATCCTCGGCGGGCTGGTCTGGAAGCGCGGCACGGGCGTGGCCGCCGCGGCGTCCATGGCCGTCGGTTCCGTGGTCACGCTGGGCACCATGATTTACCTGGAGATCAACGCCGCGGCGCCGCTGGACGGCATTTACGCCAACGAGCCGATCTACTACGGCCTCCTGGCGTCGGCCGTGGTCTACGTGGCGGTGTCACTGTCGACCAAGCCCACCGATCCGGCCGTCATGCAGAACTGGTACCGGCGCGTGGCCGGCCAGGTGTCCGAGGAACCAGCGGTTCACGTCCCGGCCGGCTAACCTGCGGCTACCGGCCACCGACTGAGCCACCCGGCGAGCCCCGGGCGCTTGCGAAACCGAAAACGCCCGACGGCGGTGCCTTCCCCCAATAGGGAACGCACCGCCGTCGACGTTTAAGGTCGAGGTCAAAACAGACCGGTTACGACTCGTATTCTTCGTCCGCACGGAACTCGTCGGCGTCCAGCGAGACGACGCGCTCATCGTCGTCGACCGCTTCCGGCGCGGCGGGAACGACCCTTTCCTCGGAATCGAGGAACTCGTCTTCGGTATCCCAGTCTTCATCCACCGGGGCGTCGTCGGCGAAGTCGTAGGCGGGATCCGATTCAATGGTGCGGCGGGCAGGCTCCGGGTTTGTTCCGGTGGTGTTCATAATGCAGACCTCCGTGTGATTGGACTTCCATGCCCTCCGTCAACGAGGCACGTTTTCATCAGATCACCACCCATGCAGGGGGTCAAGGGCCGCGCCCGGGGCAGGGCGGACAACCCTTCCGGAACGGAAAAATTAAGGGTTCCCTAAAACTTGACCTGAGGAATACCGGCCGAAAATCCGCGGATTTGCGGGGTAAGCTGGGCATGCAATGGGGCCGAACCATGCCCCATCCAGCCCAGGAGTCCCCGTGTCTCAGCCCGCAAAATCTGACCATCACAGTGCAGCCGCCGCCGCTACCCCGGACGCGGCGGACATCAAGCGATGGCGACAGTACCTGGCGGACGAACGCGCCGAGGCTGCCGTTTACCGGGATCTCGCCCAGAGCCGCACCGGCGAAGAACGCGCCATCCTCCTCGCCCTGGCCGAGGCCGAAGGCCGCCATGAGGCGCACTGGCTCAAGCTGCTCGGAGAGCATGCGGGCAAGCCCCGCCGGGCCTCCGCCCGCAGCCGGATGCTGGGTTTCCTGGCCCGGCACTTCGGGTCCGTCTTCGTGCTCGCCCTGGCACAGCGCGCCGAGGGGCGCTCCCCCTACACCAGGGAGCCCTCGGCCACCCGTGCGATGGCTGCGGACGAACAAATCCATGAGGAAGTGGTGCGCGGACTTGCCACACGCGGGCGCAACCGGCTGGCCGGGACCTTCCGGGCTGCGGTTTTCGGCGCCAACGACGGGCTGGTCAGCAATCTGGCCCTCGTAATGGGCATGGCCGCAACCGGCGTGGCCAGCTCGGTTGTCCTGCTCAGCGGCATCGCCGGCCTGTTGGCGGGTGCCTTCTCCATGGGCGCCGGCGAATTTGTCTCCGTCCGCTCCCAGCGTGAACTCCTTGCCGCCACCCGTCCCACCCAGGTGACGCTGGCCGCCGCGCCCCAACTCGACATCGAACACAACGAACTTTTGCTGGTGTACCTGGCCCGCGGCATGTCCCGCGAGGCCGCCGAACACCGCGTGGCGGAGCGGATGGGGCTCTTCAGCTGCGACTGCGACCCGAGCCTCTCGCTGCGGCCCGAGCTCCCGCAGTCCCAGGATGAGCACGAGGCAGTGGGCACGGCCTGGGGCGCAGCACTGTCCAGCTTCTGTTTCTTTGCCTCCGGCGCGATCGTCCCCATCCTTCCTTTCCTTTTCGGCATGACTGGCATCGGCGCGCTCGTGACGGCCACGGTGCTGGTTGGCATGGCACTGCTGGCAACCGGCGGCGTCGTCGGCCTGCTTTCCGGAACGTCTCCCCTGACCCGGGGCCTGCGACAGCTGGCCATCGGTCTGGGCGCCGCCGGCGTCACCTACCTGCTGGGAATGGTCTTCGGCGCGGTGATCGCCTAGTGCCGGAGAGCGGGCGCCGGAAGCACGCCCGCCATGCGGGATCGGGTCGGCCCGCCCGCAGCTTCATCCGGAACCTTGTCCTGATAACCACGCTCGGGTGTGGCGCCTTCCTGGCCGCGGGCCTCGCCTACGGCGATCCGCGCCTGGCGGGCCTGCTCGAGTTCCGGCTCGGGTCCGGGGATAACAACCCCGCCGTGTCCGGTCCTGCAGAGGGCACGGACGCCGGAGAGACCGGCCGGGCGCCCGAAGCCGGCCAGGCCGGGGAACCCGGCCGGGACCCGGGAACGGCCGACCGCTCGGCGGACGCCCCGCCGCCCGGTTTCGAGGAGGCGGACGCGCCGCTCGGCACGCCTGAGGCTCCGCCCGCACCGAGCGGATCGTACGCGTTTTTGGCCACGAACGACGACGGCACTCCGGTGGGATTTTCACCGTGCCGGCCGCTGCACTACGTGGTGAACGACGACCTTGCCCCGCAGGGCGCTGCCGGACTGGTCCACGGGGCAATCAAGACAATCTCGCGCGCCACGGGCATCCGCTTCGTCAATGACGGCGCCACGGACGAACTGCCGTCCGCGCAACGGGACCCTTACCAGCCGGAGGCTTACGGGGAACGGTGGGCACCGCTGTTGATCAGCTGGACCACGCCGGAGGCTGCGCCCAAGCTCAAGGGCCAGATCATCGGCACCGGCGGCAGCACGCATTACAGCTACGGCGACGGTCCCAAGAGCTTCGTCACCGGGAGCCTCGAGCTGGACGCCCCACAGATCGGCGTGGAACTGAACGGCCCTGACGGGGCCGGTTATGCTACCGCCGTCATCCTCCATGAACTCGCCCATGTCATGGGACTGGAACACGTGGACGACCCCCTCCAGTTGATGTACCCGGAAATCGGCACGCCCGACGGTCTGGCTGCCGGGGACCTCAATGGCCTGCAGGTCCTGGGCACGGTGCCATGCCGGAAGGACCTCTAGGAGTCGAGGACCGCGAGCGCCTCGTCCACGCTGTCCACCAGGAAGATCCGCTCCTCCATCGCCCGGCCTGCGGCGAGGCTCTGCAGCATAGGCCACGTGGGATACCGGCGCTCCCAGTGATCCCGGCCCACAAGCACCATCGGGGTCAGGGTTTCGGGCGCACCGTAGTAGTTCTCGCACGCGTCCTGGAAGATCTCCTGCACGGTCCCCGCCGCGCCGGGCAGGAACACGATCCCGCCATTGCACAGCGCCAGCAGGATCGCCTCGCGGACCGCGTTGGCAAAGTATTTGGCGATGCGGGTGGCGAAGTAGTTGGGCGGTTCGTGGCCGTAGAACCAGGTGGGGATGCCCACCGAAGCCGTTCCGCCCGGATAACGCTCGACGACGGCCGCCGCCGCGCGTGCCCACGCGGACACCGAGGGCCGAAAGCCCGGGACGGCTGCCAGCTCAAGAAGCACGGCCCGGAACTCATCCTCGGGCGCTTCGCTCAGGTAGGCGCCCAGGTTGGCGGCCTCCATGGCCCCCGGCCCTCCGCCCGTGGCCACCATCCGCCCGCTGCGGGCCAGCAGCCTGCCCAACACGGCCGCGTCCGCGAAACCCTTGCTTCCCCGCTGCGCCGCGTGGCCGCCCATGACTCCGACGATGGTGCGTCCCCCGTCCCGGGCTGAGCGGGACAGCTCGTCGAGGGCATCGCCGATGGCGTGGTCGTGCAGGGCAGCAGCGAGCGTGGCGTCGAGGCGGTGACGCTGGCCGGACCGGATGCTCCACTGGTACACCAGGGCATCGGGCGTCTCCTCATAGGGGGTGTCCCGGATCCCGGCGTAAAGCTCCTGCGGCGTGTAGAGCTCCGCCCGGTAGGCATCAAATGGCACTCCGGCGAGCTTCGGAAAAATCAGGGCGCCGCGCCGGCGCAGCGCGTCCTCCACCCCGGGATCGAACGTGCAGCCCAGGAAGACGGCGCCTTCGGCATCCATGGCAGCGAGCGCAGGAGCCCTGCCGCGGAGGTCGAGGGACTGGGCGTGCCAGCCATGCATTGATTTGGCCCCCGCGCCGACCAGCCGGTCGAATCCGGACAGACTCTCAACCTCAAGGGTCCGCGGGCTCGGGTTCAGACTGCCGGAGGGGTTCATGATGCCAGCCTAGCGAGCCGCACCGGCCAAGAGTGGTTCCAGGGCCCCGGCGTCCCTGCGATGCCCCCGGGATGGACTGCCCGCAGAACGCGGAAGTGCCCCGCAGCTGGACTGCGGGGCACTTCGGCTGTGCTTCTTTTGTCGCTGATCAGACCCGACCAACGTCAGTAGACATGCTCCGGGTCAGGAGACCTGGAGGCCACCGTTGATGTCATAGGTGGCGGCAGTGATGTAGCCGGAGTCCGCACCCAGCAGGAAGGAGATGAGTGCAGCCACTTCCTCCCGGGTACCGACGCGGCCCATCATGATGCCTTCGGACATCTGGGCCTTGCGCTCCTCGGAAAGCGTGCCTCCCATGATGTCGGTGTCGATCGGGCCGGGAGCGATGGCGTTGACCGTCACGCCGAACTCGCCCACCTCGCGGGCCAGGGCACGGGTGAAGCCGATGATGCCGGCCTTGGAGGCACTGTAGGCGACCTTGGAGTAGGTGCCGCCGCCACGCTGGGCCGAGATCGAGGAGATGCTCACGATGCGGCCAAGCTTGCGCTCGATCATGCCCTTCAGGACACGCTGGGAAACAACGAAGGTGCCCCGCATGTTGATCGCGAAGACCTTGTCCCACTCCTCCACGGTGGTTTCCATGAAGGTCGTCGGCGAGCTGATGCCTGCAAGGTTGGCCAGGGCCACGATCGGCGGCAGCGTCTCTTCGATCTCGGTGATCGCACGGTCCACGGACGCGGAGTCCGAGACGTCTGCGCCCACGCCGATTGCCTTCACCGCGCGGTTGGAGCCGATCTCGGCCGCTGCCGCCCTCGCATCCTCGGCATTGATGTCCAGAATCGCGATGGACCAGCCCTCGCTGGCCATGCGGTCAGCCGCTGCGCGGCCGATGCCGCGGGCGGAGGCCGCACCGGTCAGGACGACCGTGCGTTCTGCGGGGAAGGAAGTGGTTGAGCTCATTGCAGGTATTCCTTAGGGGTTTCTCGTGGGTGTTTAGCGGGTGACGGTGGCTTTGGCGGCTGCCTCGACGGCAGGATCCAGCGCGGCGTCGCCTTCAGGACGCTTCCGGGCGTAGAGGTACGTGGCCACGGCTGTGACGCACAGGCAGAAGGAGAGGAACAGCAGGCCGCTCTGGTTGCTGCCGGTGGCGTCGTTGAACAGGCCCACCGCATAGGGGGCAACGAAGCCGCCGAGGTTGCCCAGCGAGTTCACCATGGCCAGGCCGGAAGCTGCTGCTGCGCCGGTGAGCGCCGCGGACGGCATGGACAGGAACGGGGCGATGGCTCCGTAGATACCCATGGCCGCGGCGGTGAGGGCAATCAGGGCAAGGATGGGGTTGACCTGCAGGAGATAGCCTGCGGACAGCAGACCCACGCCTGCCAGCACCATGCTGACGGAGCTGTGCCAGGCGCGCTTGCCCGTCTTGTCCGCACGCTTGCTCCAGAAGTACACGAAGACTGCTGCGATGGAGTACGGAATGAGGACGATGAATCCGACCTGGGCGGTGGAGAACTTGCCGAGGGCGGCCACGATGGTGGGCATCCAGAGTCCGAGGCCGTAGATGCCGCAGACCAGGCCGAAGTAGAGGGCCGAGTAGACGAGGGTGCGCTTGTCCTTGAGGCCAGCCAGGAAGTTGTGGCTTGCGCCCTTGGACTTGGCTGCGAGTTCGGCATCCATGGTGGTGGCGAGCCATTCACGTTCGTCGGCGTTGAGCCACTTGGCATCCCGCGGGCGGTCGGTCATGAGAATGGGGGTGAGCACACCGAGGAGGATGGCGGGGATGCCTTCGATAATGTACAGCCACTGCCAGCCCTGCAGGCCCATGATGCCGTCCATCTGGAGGAGCAGGCCGGAGACCGGGGCGCCGAGGGCGTTGGAGATCGGCTGCGCCAGGATGAAGATGCCCAGCACGGTGACGCGCTGCGCGGCGGGGAACCAAAGGGTCAGGTAGAAGAGGATTGCCGGGAAGAAGCCTGCTTCAGCGGCGCCCAGGAGGAACCGGATGATGTAGTAGGTGGTTTCGCCGTTGACCAGGGCCATCGCGGTGGCGAAGATGCCCCAGGTGATGAGGATGCGGGCCAGCCATTTGCGCGCGCCGAACTTGTACATGCCGGCGTTGCTGGGAACTTCCAGGAGCGCGTAGCCGAGGAAGAAGATGCCCGCGCCGAGCCCGTAGGCCGCCGCGGTCAGGCCGATGTCCTCGCTCATGGTCAGCTTGGCGAAGCCGACGTTGTTCCGGTCCAGGTAGGCAATGAAGTAGAGCAGGACGATCAGCGGCATGACGCGGCGGCGGACTTTGCGCAGCGTGCGGTCGCCAAGCTCGCCGAGTCCGGAGGGCTTTGTGGTTAATGAAGTCATCATCGACCTTCTATCTGTCGGTTCCGGACCGGCGGCTTCGCGCGGGGGAATCCGAGGCGTTTATGTGCGGGTTGTGTTCGCTCCAGAGCGGAGCAGCTTGGGTTGTGTGGTTCTTTTTAGCTGAATCTGATGTCAGACATCTGACGGAAGAACATGTGAAAGATCTTAGGAGGGTGATGCGCATTACGTCAAGGCAGCCGGAGTCGGCTTAGGATTTTCCGCCGTAAATGTAGCGTTCGTAGTCTTCGAACGTTTGGTCCATGTGTTCGTCCATGGCGCGGCGGGCCAGCTCGGCGTCACCCGTGAGAATGCTGTCCAACACGCGCTGATGGAAGGCGATGGCGTGCCGCTGGATCTCCTTGATGGCGGACGTTTCGCGGCGCGCGCGGTAGAGCGACTGGCCTAGTTGGGCGAGCAGGGCGCGCACGAACGGGTTGCCCGAAGCCTTCAGCACGACGTCGTGGAAGGCGATGTCGGCGGTCACGAACCCGTCCAGGTCGCCGGACTCGTGGAACCGCTTCATGTCGGCGATCGCGTGCCGCATCTCCTCGGCGTGTTCCGGCGTATGGCGCCTGGCGGCGAGGGCGGCAGCCCCTGTTTCCACCATGCGGCGCACCTCGATCAGGCCGATGGACACCTGGTCCGCCGCATTGCCGTACGAGGCGGCTTTGATGATCGCATCCAGCCCGGTCCAGTTCTCCGCGGGATTAACGAACGTCCCGCGGCCCGCCTTGACGTACAGGATGTTCTGCGCCCGCAGCGCCTTGAGCGCCTCCCGCACCGTCAGGCGGCTGACGTCGTAGGCCTTGGCGATGTCGGCCTCCGGTGGCAGGGCCTCGTGGGGCTTGAGCCTGCCGTCGAGGATGTCGTCCAGCAGGCCGTCGACGAGACCGTCAACCAGTGTCCTGCGACCCATGGGAACGACCTGCTTTCGCCTTGCATACTGCCCTCGATGCGCCTAACACTACAGAAACGCGGCGCGCTGCGGTAAACCTGCAGCTGTGAGACAGCGGCCGGGCCGGTCAAAGTGGTGCAGAATTTGAGCATGCAGAATTCAACTCCTGCCCCCCGCCCGCGCATCGGCATTCCTGTCCGGCTCAGCAGTTCCGCCGATCCCGATCCTCGCGTGGCCAAGGCCAACGGCCTCTTCGACGACATCGTGGACCTGGTGCGCGACGGCGGCGGCGAACCGGTGCTGCTGACCCCCGAACTCGTTGACGACGGCCTGTTCGACGGCGGCCGGCGGGCCGGCGCGCCCGGCGCGATTGACGGCGTCGTGCTTCCCGGCGGCGGCGACCTCGATCCGCGGCTCTACGGCGAGGAGCCGGGCGACACCCTCTACGACGTCAATCCGGAGCAGGACCGCCTGGATATTGCGGTGGCGCGCGGGACGATCGACGCCGGACTCCCCCTGCTGGGAATCTGCCGCGGCCACCAGCTGCTCAACGTCGTTTATGGCGGGACGCTGACCCAGGACATGGCGCCGGGAACCGTGGCCCACCGCAACAAACCCCCGGGCGGCGGCCGGTGGGCCTGGCACGAGGTGGCGATCACGCCGGGCTCCCGGGTGGCGCGGCTGTACGGTGCCGCCACGGATCAGGCGCACGGGTCCGCGGAGGCCCTCGGGGTGAAGATCGCATCCGGCCACCACCAGGCCGTGGCGCAGGTGGCGCCCGGCCTGGTGGTGACCGCCGTGGCAGAGGACGGCACCGTCGAGGCGCTGGAAGACCCCAAGCGGTGGGTGGTCTCGGTCCAGTGGCACCCCGAGGTCCTCGAGTTGTCGGAGGCCCAGCGGCAGGCACCTTTCCGGGCATTCGTGGAGGCCTGCCGCAGCTGAGGCCAATGGCCCCAGCCCCCGGCAGTCAGGGCGGCCGCAAGGGCTGTTGCTAGATGGTGACGGCGGCCGCCACGCGCACCGGCAGCCCGGTTTCGAGCGACTCCTGGGCGGCGTCAGCCACCCGGGACGCCGCCACGGCGTCTTCGGGCGTGCACGGGTTGTCCCGCTGCCCAAGCACAAGCTCCACGAAGGCGGCCATCTCTGACCGGTAGGCCTGGTCGAAACGCTCCGCGAATGTCCTGTGGGAGTCGCCCGACGGAAACGCGACGCCCGCTTCTGCCGAGGCCAGCGCGGCCTTCTCGTCCAGGCCCACCATGAGGGAGCCGGCCGAGCCCTGGATTTCCAGCCGGACGTCGTGCCCGGCCCCGTTGTAGCGCGAGGCGCCCACGGAACCCAGCGTGCCGTCGTCGAACGTGACCACCGCGAGCGCGGTGTCCACGTCCCCCACTCCGCCGATGGCGGGGTCGCCCTTGTTGGAGCCCTTGGCGTAGACCTCCACGATTTCACGGCCGGTGAGCCAGCGCAGGATGTCGAAGTCATGCACAGAGCAGTCGCGGAACAACCCTCCGGACGTCGCCAGGAACTCAACCGGCGGCGGCATCATGTCGCAGGTGACGGCCCTCAGCGTGTGGATCCAGCCGAGCTCACCGCCCTCGTAGGCCCGCTTGGCCTCAAGGTAGCCGGCGTCGAACCTCCGCTGGTGGCCGATCTGGACCGTTCCCTTGTTGGCCCGGATATAGTCCAGGACCGGAAGGGATTCAGCCACGTTCAGTGCCACCGGCTTCTCGCAGAACACCGGAATGCCCGCATCCACCCCCGCCCTGATCAGTTCCGGGTGGGTGCCGGTTCCGGTGGCAATGACCAGTCCGTCGATTGCCGAGCCCAGCAGCGCCTCGACGGAGGGCAGGAACTCGGCGCCCAGACCTGCGGCGACGGCACGGGCGTGCTCGGCGGCAACGTCGGTGAGCCTGAGCCGGCCGTTGATCCCCTGCGGGTGGAGAACGCCGTTCAGTGCAGCGATATTGTTCGCATGCATCACGCCGATGCGGCCGACGCCGATAAGGCCGAGCGTTATGTCCTTCATTCGGTTCCTTTGCGGTTAGAGGAATGCGGTCAGATAGGCGGCTGGGGGTACAGGCTTAGGTTCCCGCGTGCTTTGGCGCTCCGGCACTGGCCGTCCCGGCGACTTCGGCCTGGACTTCCTTGACGATGTCGCCGTGGCCGCCGAGTTGTTCGAGTTCGTGGGCGAGTTCGGCGAGTTCGGCGCCACCGGCCATTTGGGCGGTCAGCTCGTCGAGGGTGATGTCCTTCTTGTCGTAGTAGCCGATCGACTTGCCGCGCTTGAGCAGCAGGAACCGGTCGCCGACGGGGAAGGCGTGGTGCGGGTTGTGGGTGATGAAGATGACGCCCAGTCCGCGGTCGCGGGCCTGCAGGATGTAGCGCAGCACGACGCCGGACTGCTTGACGCCGAGGGCTGCGGTGGGTTCGTCCAGGATCAAGACCTTCGCGCCGAAGTAGACGGCGCGGGCGATCGCCACACACTGGCGTTCACCGCCGGAGAGCTGGCCGATGGGCTGCTCGACGTCGCGCAGGTCGATGCCCATGTCGGCAAGTTCCTTCTTGGTGATGTCCTTCATCTTCTGGACGTCCATGCTCTTGAACGGGCCAAAGCCAGAGGTCAGTTCCGAGCCGAGGAAGAAGTTGCGCCAGATGGGCATCAGCGGGACGACGGCGAGGTCCTGGTACACCGTGGCGATGCCGGCGTCGAGGGCGTCGCGGGGTGAACCGAATTTCCGTTCCTCGCCCATGATGTGCAGGACGCCTTCGTCGTGCTGGTGCAGCCCGGCGATGATCTTGATCAGGGTGGATTTGCCGGCGCCGTTGTCGCCCAGGACGCACGTGACACGGCCGTTGTCCACGGCCATGGTGACGTCGGTGAGGGCGACGATGTTGCCATAGTGCTTGCCGACGTTCTCCAGCGAGAGGAGGTGCACAGGGGTGTGGGTCAGCGGGTCCTTCTCGTCCTTGAGGAGCTGCTGCTGGTCGATCTGTTTGGCGTTCATGGTTTTCAGCCCTTACTTGCTTGCGTCTGCGCGGCGCTTGACGATCAGGTTCACGATGGTGGCCAGGAGGAGCATCAGACCCAGGAAGAACTTGAACCAGTCCGGGTTCCACTGGGCGTAGACGATGCCCTTGTTGGCCATGCCGAAGATGAACGCGCCGATAGCGCCGCCCACGGCGGAGCCGTAGCCGCCGGTGAGGAGGCAGCCCCCGATGACCGCGGCAATGATGTAGAGGAATTCGTTGCCTACGCCCTCGCCGGACTGCACGGCGTCGAACGCGAACAGGTTGTGCATGCCCAGGATCCAGCCGCAGAAACCGACGGCCATGAACAGTCCGATCTTGGTCGCCTTGACGGGGACACCCACGGCGCGGGCGGCGTTGGCGTCGCCGCCGACGGCAAAGATCCAGTTGCCCACCTTGGTGCGCAGCAGCACCCAGGACGCCACCGCAACCAGCACGATCCAGATGAAGACGGTGTTCTTCACATCCACGCCGCCGATGTTCACCGAGGAGGAGAAGACGGCCTGCGCGGACGCGTAGCCATCCATGGTGGAGATGGACGGGGAGGACACACCGCCGCCGATCATGCGCGTCAGGCCCAGGTTAAGGCCGGTCAGCATCAGGAACGTCGCGAGCGTGACGATGAAGCTGGGCAGCTTGGTCTTCATCAGGATCCACCCGTTGATGTAGCCGATGCCCACCGACACCACCAGGGCGAGTGCGACGCCGACCCAGACGTTCATGCTGAAGTACCAGCTGAACATCGATGCCGTGAGGGCGGAGCTGATCACGGCCACGCCGGTGGACAGGTCGAACTCACCGCCGATCATCAGCAGCGATACCCCTACCGCCATGATCCCGATGGTGGAGCTGCCGTACAGGACGGTGGCGAGGGCGTTTGGCTGGATGAAGGTCTGGGACACGGAGGCGAAGAAGACGAAGAGGACGATCGCGCCGACGAGGGCGCCCACTTCCGGGCGGCCGAGCAGTTTCTGCAGGGGGTTGCGCTTGACGACGCGCTCATCGGGCGCTGCCGGTTTTTTTAGGGTCTGGGTCATAGTCATGATGATTCTCCTTGCTGCCGGGCCCGGTGGTGGCCGGGCCCGGCTGGCGGGCTGTTTAGCGAATTCCCTGATCGGCGAACTTCACGACGTCCGCCGCGTTGGACTCATCGACGATGGTGGGACCCGTGAGGACCGGCTGGCCGCCGCCGATCTTGAAACCGCCCCGCTTGACCTGCCACAGCGCGTCAATGGAGCCGTAGCCCTGCAGCCATGGCTGCTGGTCGACGGTGAACATCACGCCGCCGTCGACGATCTTCTGCGCGAGTTCACGGTTCAGGTCGAAGCTGGCAACCTTGGCCGAACTTCCGGCGGTGGACACGGACTTCAGGAGCGTCAGCGTGATGGGCGCGCCGAGGCCGATGATGACATCGGCATCCTTGGATGCCTGGAGCTTCGCGGTCGCTGTGGACTCGACGGAGGTCATGTCAGCGCCGTTGACGTACAGGATTTCGGTGCCGGGCACCTTTGCCTTCACGCCGGCACACCGGGCTTCGAGACCCACGTGGCCCTGGGCCTGGATCACGCAGATGGGGTGTTTGGCGCCCTGCGACGCCAGCTTTTCTCCGACAGCCTGGCCCGCGAGCTGCTCGTTGGAACCGAAGTGGGTGAAGGCACCGAGCTGCTTGGACACGGACTCGCCGGCGTTGAGGCTGACAATGGGAA
Source organism: Arthrobacter sp. Soil_N43 (assembly GCF_057655195.1). NCBI lineage: Bacteria > Bacillati > Actinomycetota > Actinomycetes > Micrococcales > Micrococcaceae > Arthrobacter > Arthrobacter sp. Soil_N43. The sequence goes on along the minus strand of NZ_JBDGML010000092.1, from coordinate 95,976 downwards.
TCCCTGCAGCGGTGGCCTTCTTCAGAGACTCCTTCAGCGCATCCGGCGTGGCCAGCGTGACCGCGATTCCGTCCACCTTCTGGTCAATTGCCTGCTGGATGAGCTGCGACTGCCGGCCGGCTTCCGGGTCGCCGGTGTACAGCAGTTCAACATTGTCTTTCGCCGCCGCCTCCTCGGCACCCTTGCGGACGGTGTCCCAGAAGGTATCGCCGGCAGGGGCATGCGTGATCAAGGCGATCTTCATCCGGGGGGTCGAAGCAACCTGGCCCGCGCCGCCGGCGTTGCCTGCCTCGGCGGGCCGGCCGCCCTGGCTGGAGCACGCGGTCATCGCCAGCATCGGGATTGCAACTGCTGCGACCGCCGCACGGCGCCAAAAGAACTTTGTCACAATAAATCTCCTTTGATTTGGGGGCCCGGATCTCCGCCACAGTGCAGGATCAGCGGGCCTGTTACACCGATCATGGTGACTTACGCCACAGATGTCAATAGTTTGTCCTGACATTAGGATGTTTTAACGAAATTGCCTCCGGATCGCCTTGAGCCAGCGGCCCCACCTCCCTCTGCAGGGACAAAATGGGCCGGGCCTTGACGCCGGCGCGCCCGCTGCTAGTATCAAAAAGGCAGTATGTCCTATCAAGCGAACATGCAGCGGACATACGGGCACCTGGACGCAGGACCGCCCGCAGTACAAAAGGGAGCACTCAATGGCGAACCAACTTCACCTCAGCATCGACAGGTCCTCGCCGGTGCCGCTCTACCACCAGGTGGTGCAGGGCATCGAGGCCGCGATTCATACGGGGCTGCTGGAGCCGGGCAGCCGGCTGGAGAACGAAATCGACCTCGCCGCCCAACTGAACCTTTCCCGGCCCACCATGCGCAAGGCCATGGACGAGCTGGTCCGCTCAGGACTGCTGGTCCGCAAGCGCGGCGTGGGCACCCAGGTGGTTTCAAGCCAGGTACGCCGCCCCCTGGAGCTCTCCAGCCTCTATGACGACCTCGCCAACAACGGCAGCAAGCCCACCACCGACGTCCTGACGTTCGCGCATGTCGAAGCCGACGACGCCACCCGGAAAGCGCTGCACCTCCCTGCCGGCGCGAAGGTCTACCACTTCACCAGGCTCCGCAAGGTCGGCGGGAAGCCGCTGGCCCTGATGGAAAACTGGGTCCGCGATGACATCACGCACATCGACGAGGAGTTGCTGGGCTCGCAGGGGCTCTACGGCATCCTTCGCGGCGGCGGGGTCAACTTCCGCCTGGCCACACAGCGGATTGGCGCCATGGTGGCTAACGAATACCAGGCCCCGCTCCTGGAAACGGAGCCCGGCTCGGCGCTGGTGACCATGGAGCGCACCGCCGTTGACGACACCGGCCGGAACGTCGAGACGGGACACCATGTGTACCGCGGCGATTCCTACAGCTTTGAAATGACCCTCGTACAGAGGTAGCCGTCTCCGGTGCCGCGGACTCCGCCACGGAGCCGCTTCGGCACTGGACCCTGACCAAATACGATCCGAAAGAGAATACTTAATGGCCGACTGGGTTTATCCGCTGGGCAGCGCAGCCGAAGGCTGCTGGGATGTTTCGCTGGGAACAGCGGACTCCGCCATCACCGTTGAGGGGTGGGCACACACGGGACTGAAGGTGGCCACGCTGGCCCCGGGCGCCGTCGTCGACCTCCCCGCCGCGGGCGAGGAACGCATCGTGATTCCGCTGAGCGGGACCTTCACGGCGACCGTGGACGGTGAGAAGTATCAGCTGGCCGGCCGCGCAAACGTCTTCCATGGCCCCACCGATGTGCTGTACTCCGGGACGGAGAAGGCGGTCACGGTCAGTTCGTCCGACGGCGGCCGGGTCGCGGTCGCCACGGCGCCCGCCAATGTCCAGTACCCCACGCGCCTGATCACGGCGGCGGAAACCCCGGTTGAGCTGCGCGGCGCCGGGAACTGCTCGCGCCAGGTCCACAACTTCGGCACCCCCGCGGCGCTGGAGGCAGACCGTTTCATCGTGTGCGAAGTCATCACGCCCGCAGGCAACTGGTCCTCCTATCCTCCCCACAAGCACGATGAGGAGAAGGAGGGCGAGACGCGCCTTGAAGAGATCTACTACTTCGAGACCCGGGTTGCGGATATTCCCGGCACCGCGGGACCGGGCGCTGACGCAGACGCCATCGGCTATCAGCGGGTCTACGCCTCCGACGAGCGGCCCATCGACGTCGCGGCGGAGGTGCGCACCGGCGACGTGGTCCTGGTCCCCTATGGCTGGCACGGTCCCGCCATGGCCGCACCCGGCTACGACATGTACTACCTCAATGTCATGGCCGGGCCCGGACGGGTCCGCGACTGGCTCATCAGCGACGACCCCCACCATGGCTGGGTCCGCCAGATCTGGGAAGGCCAGGACGTGGACCCGCGCCTGCCGTTCGGCGCCTAGCTGCCGTTGAATTTGGCGGGATGGGGCCCCGTGCGCCCGTCCCGCTCCAGGGCATCGATGGCCGCAAGTTCCGCGTCTGCCAGGTCAAAGCCCAGGACGTCCAGGTTCTCCCGGATCCTCGACGGCGTAACCGACTTGGGAATGATGATGCGGCCCTGCTGCAGGTGCTCGTTCTGTCGCCTGTGGTCCTGAGCAGGTTCAACGGACGACGGAATCTGCGGGAGCGTTGGTGGCAGACCCGGCGGAATCTGCGGGAGCGTTGGTGGGGGCGTGCGCCTTGGCTGCGGCAAAGGCCATCACGGCGAGGCCCAACAGGGTGATGCCTGCCCCGGCCCAGATGGGCGAGGTGTAGCCGAGGCCTGCGGTGATGGTGACGCCTCCCAGCCAGGCACCCAGGGCGTTGCCCACGTTGAACGCGCCGATGTTGGCGCCGGATGCGAGGGTGGGGGCGCCGTCAGCGTATTTCATGACCCGCATCTGCAGACCCGGAACCGTGGCGAAGCCGAAGCCTCCCATGAGCACCATGGATGCAATGGTCAGGAGCTGGTTGCCCGCCGTCAGGGCGAACGCCACGAGCACTGCCACCAGGACCGCGAGGACCACCAGCAGCGTGCGGTCCACGTTGCGGTCGGCAGCCTTGCCGCCCAGCGCGTTGCCGATGAAGAGGCCCACCCCGAAGACGATCAGGAGCAACGGGACGGCGGAGGCGGCGAACCCGGAGACCTCGGTGAGCGTGAAGGCGATGTACGTAAAGGCGCCGAACATGCCGCCGTAGCCCAGGACGGTCACCAGGATGGAGAGCCAGACCTGGCTTGAACGGAAGGCGCGCAGTTCGCTGCGAAGACCGCCAGGGGAAGTGCCGCCATGTCCCGTTTTCGGCACGAGGGCCAGAATGCCTGCGAGCGCGAGCACACCGATTCCGGTGATGGCCCAGAAGGTGGAGCGCCAGCCGGCCGCCTGGCCAAGCATGGTGCCGAAGGGAACGCCCAGCACGTTGGCGGCCGTGAGTCCGGTGAACATGATGGCGATGGCGCCGGCCTTCTTGGTGGGTGCCACCATGTCGGCCGCCACCACGGCGCCGATGCCGAAGAAGGCGCCGTGCGCAAGGGCGGCCACGACGCGGCCTGCCATCATGATCCAGTAGTCGGGGGCCGCGGCGGAGATGAGATTGCCGGCGATGAACAGGACGAGCAGGACGGCCAGTACGGGCTTGCGCTCGAACCGGGTCACGGCGGCGGTCAGGCCCAGCGCGCCGAGGACGACGGCGAGCGCGTAGCCGGAGATGAGCCACCCGGCCGAGGCCTCGCTGACGCGGAAGTCTGCAGCCACTTCGGGCAGCAGGCCCATGATGACGAACTCGGTGAGTCCGATGCCGAACCCGCCGAGGGCGAGGGCAATCAGGCCAATAGGCATGGAGGTGCTCCTTGGGAACTGTACGGAAAGGGTTGGGGCGCGTAGGCTAATAGTTGCAGACGCGGTATTTATTGTTGCACAAGCAAATATCCCGCGCAAGCAACTATTTATTTGCGGTTCCCACCCTGGGCACCTGAACGAGGAGGAACGATGGGCATCAAGGACGACGCCGTGGAAGTGCGCGCGCAGGGCTGGCGGACCCTCGCAGCGCTGCACGGCCTGATCGAAGCGGAGCTTGAACGTTCGCTGCAGTCCCACGCACAGCTCTCCGTCGTCGAATACACAGTGCTGGAGGCCCTCAGCCGCCAGGACGGCTGGCACATGCGCATGCAGCAGCTGGCGCGCGCCACCGCCCTCAGCGCCAGCGCCACCACCCGGCTGGTGAACAGGCTCGAGGACCGCGCACTGTTGACGCGGATCCTGTGCGCCGACGACCGCCGCGGCATCTACACGGAGCTGACAGCCAACGGCGTCAAGCTCCTGGAGGATGCCCGGCCGGTCCACGACGCGGCGTTGGAGCGCACCCTGGCGGAAGCCCAGGAGATCCCAGAACTGGCACCGCTCGTGGACGCCCTCCCCCGGCTGCACGCACACGCCTAAACCACGCGGACCACACCCGCGATGGAACCCTGGAGGGTGGCGCAAAAAAGCCCCTTTGACCGGTCAAAGGGGCTTTTTCCTGCACAGATGGTGCGGGGCAACGGGTGCTTAGACGGCGCGGCTCCCTACCGGTTCGGCTTTCGCGCCGGCCACATTCTTGAAGTAGTGCTCCACGTCTTCCAGGGTCTTGTCCTTCGTTTCCGGGACATACCTGGCGGCAAACGCGATCGCGCCCACTCCCAGCACGGCAAACACGAAGAAGGTGCTGGACAGGCCCATCGCGGCCAGCAGCAGCGGGAAGCCAAAACCCACCAGGAAGTTCACGATCCACAGGATGAAGGCCGAGGCCCCCATTCCGAGTCCACGGATCCTCAACGGGAAGATTTCGGACAGCATGAGCCAGGTGACGGGTGAGATGGCACCCTGCTGGAACGCCAGGAAGGTGACCGTCAGGGCCAGGATCACGAAGCCGCGGGTGGTTCCTTCCGGCAGGATCAGCGAGAAGAAGCCGATCAGCAGCAGGGCAGTCGTAGTGCCGATCTGTCCAGTGATGAGCATCTTGCGGCGGCCCACCTTGCCCAGCAGCCAGATGCCCACGAAGGTTGCCAGCACCGAAATGATGCCGTTGGCGATGTTGGCCGTCAGCGCGGCCTCCCGGCCGAAGCCGGACTGGGCCAGGATCTGGGTGCCGTAGTACATGATCGAGTTCACGCCGGTGATCTGCTGGATGACGGCAAGGCCGATTCCCACCACAAAGATGCGCCGGAGCCAGGGAACGCCAAGGTCCCTCCAAGATCCCATCTTGGACTTGTAGTCCTCCACGGCCATTGCCTTGACCTCTTCGAATTCGTCCCGGGCTTCGGCCTGGGAGCGGATCCGCTGCAGGACGCTGAGCGATTCACCGAAGCTGCCCATGGAGGCCAGCCAGCGCGGGCTCTCGGGCATGAAGTTCATCCCGATCCACAGGGCGATTGCGGGGAGGGTGGCGATCACCAGCATCCACCGCCAGATTCCGCTGGCTTCGCCGAACGTGTTTCCGAGGTAGGCATTGAAAATGAACGCCAGCAGCTGCCCGGTCACGATCATGAGCTCGTTCTGGGTGACAATCCTGCCGCGGCGTGCGCTGGGTGAAACCTCGGCGAGGTACACGGGGACGGTCACGGATGCCCCGCCCACAGCCAGGCCGAGCAGGAAGCGTGCCGCAATCATCACTTCGGTACTCGGCGCGAGAGTGCAGGCGAGCGTGCCGGCAAGGAAGACGACGGCCAGGACCATGATCATCTTGCGGCGGCCGTTGCGGTCGGCGAGGCGTCCGCCGAACAGGGCACCGAACGCGGCGCCGAAGAGGAGCGAGGACGTCACCAGGCCCTCGGTCAAGGGCGTGAGGCCGAGGTCCTCCTGCATATAGGGCAGGGCACCGTTGATGACGCCGGTGTCGTAGCCAAAGAGCAGGCCACCGAACGTGGAGATGATGGTGACGGTCCGCAGCGCCCGTTTATGGTTGACCGGTTTCTGTGTTGCCTTCTCCGAGTGGAGGGACGACGTCATGCGTTGACCTTCTGGACATACTGCTTCATGGTGTCCAGCTGGTACCGCGACACGTCCTCCGCGTTGTCGTCTTCGGCGAAGACGCTGGAGACCATCACGGTATCCTCGCGGTCCAGGAAGCCGATTTCCTTCAGGCCGCCGAAGAATTCGTCCCAGTTGACGTCGCCGTCGCCGATTTTCAGGTGCTGGTGGACACGGACCGGGTTGCCGGGCGGGTTGGTGATGTAGCGCAGGCCGTGCGAGGCGTGGTGGTCCATGGTGTCGGCGACATGGACCAGACGCAGCTTGTCGCCCGCCGCGCGCATGATATCCAGCGGTGCGTTCTTCATGTGGAAGCTGTGCGAGGCCACGTAGACCAGGCCGACGTTCTTGGAGTTGAGGCCGCGGATGACCCGGATGGCGGCCAGGCCTTCCTCCACGAAGTCGTCCGGGTGCGGATCGATCAGCAGGTCGATGCCTTCGCGTTCGATGATGGGCAGCAGCTCTTCCATGGAGCGGTAGAAGGCACGCTCGGATTCTTCGGCTTTCTCGGGCCTGCCGCTGAATTCGGTGTTCATGGTGCTGACGCCCAGGTCCACGGTGATCTGGATGGCGCGCTTCCAGTAGCGGACGGCGGCCCCGCGGGCGTCTTCGTCCGGCCCGGACCAGCGGAGCACCGGGAGGACCGAGGCGATCTCGATCCCGGCGTCCTTGCTGGCCTTCTTCAGCTGCCCCACGAGCTCGTCGTCGGCCTTGGGGTGGTTGTAGAAGGGGATGAAGTCGGCGTGCGGCGTCATCTGCATGTACTTGTAGCCGAGGTCCGCCACCACCCGCGGGAATTCGAGCAGGCTGTGCGAGTGGTGGAACGGCGTGGGGTCAAGTGCGATTTTCACGTGGAACACTCCATGGTGGATGAGTCAGGTTGTGCGTCGGACCGGGAACGAACGGAAAGGGCCGGTCTGGCCGGCCCCTTCCGTTTTCCTAGCTGTAGAGGGCAGGCTTGGCGTTCAGCTTCACGGCGACCTTTTCGCCGTTCTTCTGCGCTTCAACGCCGGCTTCGCAGCATGCTGCGGTGGCGTAGCCGTCCCAGGCGGTGGGGCCGCCGATTTCACCACGGAGGGCCGCGTCCACCCAGGACTGGATTTCGACGTCGTACGCGGCGCCGAAGCGCTCTTCGAAGCCCGGGGTGACCTTGCCGCCCCAGCGTCCGGCACTGCGCGTGTAGGGGCCCCTGTCTCCGCCGATGCTGACGATGCCGTCTTCGAAGGAGGCCTGCGTGGCCACCTCGTAGCCGAACTTGGCGTTGACATAGATTTCGACGTCGGCCAGGACGCCGGATTCGGTCTCGATCAGGACGTGCTGGGGATCATGCTGACCGGCCGGGGCATTCTTGGTCGCCTTGCCCAGGCGGACCTGGACACTGGTGATTTCCTCGCCGGTGAAGAAGCGGATGGCATCAAACTCGTGCACTACCGAATCGTTGATCAGCATCTCGTTGGTAAAGCCCGCGGGGGTGCTGGGGTTGCGGTGCTGGTGGTGCAGCATGAGCAGTTCGCCGAGCTCGCCGTCGCGGATCACGGAGCCCAGGGCGGCGTATTCGGCGTCGAAGCGGCGCATAAAGCCCACCTGGATGCGCTTGCGGCCCAGCTTTTCCTCGGCCTGGACGATCTTCCAGGAGGACTCGGCATCCGGGGTCAGCGGCTTCTCGCAGAGGATCGGGATGTCCTTGGCGATGGCCTTGAGCAGGATGTCCTCGTGCAGGAAACCGGGCGTGGCGATCAGGACGGCGTTGACGTCTCCGTTGTTGAGAGCCTCCTCGGCATCGGCCAGGGCGACAGCGCCGGGGATGCCTTCGATGGCGGCCTGCGCGCGGGCGAGATCGACGTCGACGACGGCGGCGACTTCCGCGCCGTGGATGCGCTTGTTGAGTCGCTGGATATGGTCCGCGCCCATGCGGCCGGCGCCGATGACAGCGACGCGAAGGGTTTCAGTCATTGTGGTTTCCTTACGTTTCGGGTGCCTGGGTGGCCGTCAGCTGACGGCGGTGCGGGAGCCGCACGACAGCAGGTAGTTGCGGGTGCGCTTGGCGATCGGCATGGGAACGTCGAACGCCACCGGATACATGTCTTGTTCCACGATGCCAAAGATCGGCCGGTTCAGGGCCTCCACGGCTTCGATGACGGCGCGCAGGTCCGGCAGCCCGTTCGGCGGCTCGGTCATGACGCCGGCCAGGTTGGCGGCGGCCCAGGTCATGTTCTCCTCGTTGACCTTCTTGAGGATGTCCGGGTTGATCTGCTTCAGGTGCAGGTAGCCGATGCGGTCCGGGTAGTTCTTGATCAGCTCCAGGCTGGAGGCTCCGCAGTATTCGGCGTGGCCGGTGTCCAGGCACAGGTTCAGGTATTTCGGATCCGTGGCAGCCAGGAGGGTCTCGATGTCCTCCTGCGCGCCGACGTGGGAGTCGGCGTGCGAGTGGAACTGCTGCTTCAGCCCGAAGTCCTCGAGCAGCGTCTTGCCCAGGCGGTTGTGCCCGGCGAAGAGGTCGCTCCAGGCCTTGTCGCTGAGTTGGCCGCTCTCAACGGCCTCGCCGGTGACGTCGTCGCGCCACATCGCCGGAATGACGACGATGTGCTCGCCGCCCATGGCCGCCGTGAGCTCGGCTACCTTGCGTGCCGGTTCCCACGCAGTCTCCCACTGCTCCAGCCCGCGGTGGAAGGCGGTGAACACCGTTCCAGCGGTGACCTTCAGATCGCGCTGCTTGAGTTCCTCCGCCAGCCGCGCGGGGTCGTTCGGCAGGTAGCCGTACGGGCCAAGTTCGATCCACTTGTAGCCGGACTCGGCCACTTCGTCGAGGAACCGCTCCCACGGTGTCTGCTTGGGGTCATCCGGGAACCAGACTCCCCAGGAATCCGGTGCCGTGCCGATGATCAGCTTGTTCTCAGTCATGACAGCGTTGTCTCTCTCGGGTGCCGGGTCAGTTGGACGGGAAGTTGTACGAGGCGCCGGAGGCGTGGGTGGGCTCTGGCCAGCGTGACGTCACTACCTTGCCACGGGTGTAGAAGGAGACGCCTTCGGGGCCGTAGATGTGCTTGTCGCCGAAGAGTGAAGCCTTCCAGCCGCCGAAAGAGTGGTAGGCCACGGGGACGGGCAGCGGCACGTTGATGCCGATCATGCCCACGGTGACGGAGCGCTGGAACTTGCGGGCGTGGGCGCCGGAGGAGGTGAAGATGGCGGTGCCGTTGCCGTAGGGGTTGGAGTTGATGAGCTTGATGCCGGCGTCCAGGTCATCGACGCGGACCACCACGAGGACCGGTCCGAAGATCTCCTCGGTGTAGGCGGTCATCTCGGTCTTGACGTGGTCCAGGACGGTGGGGCCCACCCAAAAGCCGTCCTCGTGGCCGGGGACGACGAGGTCGCGGCCGTCAACGACCATCGCGGCGCCGGCCTGTTCGGCCTCGGTGACGATGCGGACGATGCGCTCCTTGGAGGCCGGGGTGATGACCGGGCCCATTTCGGCGCCGGCTGCCGTGCCGTTGTCGACCTTCACGGCCAGGGCGCGTTCTTCGACTTTCTTGACCAGCAACTCGGCGGCGTCGCCGACGGCGACGGCCACGGAGATGGCCATGCAGCGTTCGCCGGCGGAGCCGAAGGCGGCGGCGGCGAGGTGGTCGGCGGCGTTGTCGAGGTCGGCGTCGGGCAGCACGATGGCGTGATTCTTCGCCCCGCCCAGGGCCTGGACGCGCTTGCCGTGCTTGGTGGCGGTCTCGTGGACGTACTGGGCGATCGGGGTGGAGCCGACGAAGGAGATGCCGTCCACGTCCGGGTGGGTCAGCAGCCCGTCGACGGTTTCCTTGTCCCCGTGCAGCACCTGGAACACGCCGTCGGGCAGTCCGGCCTGCTTCCACAGCTTGGCCAGCAGCATCGAGGCGGAGGGGTCGCGCTCGGAGGGCTTGAGGATGAAGGCGTTGCCAGTGGCGATCGCCATCGGGGCCATCCACAGCGGCACCATGACAGGGAAGTTGAACGGCGTGATGCCCGCGACGACGCCGAGCGGTTCGCGGAAGGAAAAGACGTCGATGCCGGTGGAGACCTGGTCCGAGTAGTCGCCCTTGAGCAGCTGCGGGATGCCGCAGGCGAACTCGATGACCTCCAGGCCGCGGCCGATCTCGCCCTTCGCGTCGGAAAGCACCTTGCCGTGCTCGGCCGTGATCAGCTCGGCGAGTTCGTCAATGTGGGAGGCAACGAGCTCGCGGAACTTGAACAGCACCGCAGTGCGCTTGGCCAGGGAGATGTCGCCCCAGCTGTCGGCGGCGGCACGGGCCGCGGCGACGGTCTTATCCAGGTCGGCGCGGTTTGCCAGACGCAGCTCGCCGCTCACGGCGCCGGTGGCCGGGTTGTACACGGGCTGGATCCGGTCGCCTTCACCGGCGGTCTCGGCGCCATTGATGAAGTGGTTGATGGTGGTGGTGACGGTCGTCGTTGACATAGAGATGACTTCCTTGTCTATGGCTTGAGGGAGAGGCTTGAGGTCTAGCCGAGCAGCTTGCGCTGGCGGCTCTTGTGGTCTGTGTAGGTCTGGTAGGCCTGCTGGGTGGAGTCGAGGTCCGAGACCTGCGAGACGGGGACGTCCCACCAGGATTCGGAGCTCGGGGCATCCAGCATCGGATCCGACTCGACGTGGATCAGGATGGGGCCGCTGCGTTCCGGGGCGGCTTTGGCGTCGCGGATGGCCTGCTCGAGCTCGGCGATGACCTTCTCCCCCGGTTCGATCCGGATCACCTTCACGCCGAGACTTTCGGCGTTCAGGGCCAGGTCCACGGGGAGGGTGTCGCCTTCGTCGAAGCTGTGCTGCTCCTCGTTCAGCGCCCGGTACTGGGTGCCGAAACGCTGCGAACCCAGCATCTCGGAGAGGGAGCCGATGGAGGCGTAGCCGTGGTTCTGGATCAGGACCACGATTAGCTTGATCCGTTCGGCGACGGCGGTGACCAGCTCGGTGTGCATCATCAGGTAGGAGCCGTCCCCCACCATCACGACGACGTCGCGCTGGGTTCCTCCCGTAGCGGCCTCGGCCAGCACTGCGCGCTTGACGCCCAGGCCGCCGGGGATTTCGTAGCCCATGCAGGAGTAGGCATATTCCACGTGGTAGCCGAACGGGTCACGGACGCGCCACATCTTGTGCAGGTCGCCCGGCAGCGAGCCCGCGGCGCAGATGACGACGTCCTGGGAGTCCATGGCACGGCTCGTGGCGCCGATGATCTCGTTCTGCGCCGGCAGCGGCGTGTGCCGGGTGCCGAAGGCCTCGTCAACCGTGGCGTCCCAGCGCTGCTTCTCGGCCGCGACCTGCTGTTCCAGGTCCGCGCCGACGCGGTAGCCGCCGAGGGCCTGGTTCAGCTTGACCAGGGCCTTCCGGGCGTCCGCGACGATCGGCAGCGTGGTGCCGTGCTTGTACGCGTCGATGGCTGCGACGTTGATGTTGATGAACTTCACGTCCGGGTTCTGGAACGCGGTCCGCGACGCGGTGGTGAAGTCCTCGTAGCGGGTGCCGATGCCGATGATCAGGTCCGCCTCGGCGGCGATGGCGTTGGCCGCCGTCGTGCCGGTGGAGCCGATCGCGCCGAGGGAGAATTTGGAGTCCCACGGCAGGACGCCGACGCCGGCCTGGGTGTTGCCCACCGGGATGCCGGTCAGCTCGACGAACTTGGCGAGTTCATCGTTGGCGTAGGCGTACAGGACGCCGCCGCCGGCGATGATCAGCGGGCGCTTGGCGGCGCGGATCGCCTCGGCGGTGCGGCGGATGTCCTCGTCTTCCGCGTCCGGGCGGCGGATCCGCCACTCACGTTCGGCGAGGAACTCCTCGGGCACGTCGAAAGCCTCGGCCTGGACGTCCTGTGGCAGCGAGATGGTCACCGCGCCGGTCTCGGCCGGGTCGGTCAGGACCCGCAGGCCGTGGTGGAAGGCGGAGAACAGCTGCTCGGGACGGGTGACGCGGTCGAAGAACTTGGACAGCGGCCGGAAGGCGTCGTTGACGGTGATGTCGTAGGCGTAGGGCTGTTCGAGCTGCTGCAGCACGGGATCCGCGGCGCGGGTGGCGAACGTGTCGCTGGGGAGCAGCAGCACCGGGAGGCGGTTGGTGGTGGCCAGCGCCGCGCCGGTGAGCAGGTTTGAGGAACCGGGGCCGATCGAGGTGCTGATGGCGAAGGTCTGGCGGCGGCGGGTGTGGCGTGCGTAGCCCACGGCCTGGTGCGCCTGGGCCTGTTCGTTGCGGCCCTGGTAGTACGGCATGATCGTGGGGTCGGCGGCCTGGTACTGCTTTAGGGCCTGCCCGACGCCGGCAACGTTGCCGTGCCCGAAGATGCCGAACGTGCCCGCGATCAGGCGTTCCCGGTAGTCCTCGGTGCCGATCCGGTCGACGGTGTACTGCTTGGAAAGATATTCGACGACGGCCTGGGCCACGGTCATTCGCCGTGTTCCGGTTCCCGTTCCAGTTCTGATCCCCATGGGAAATTACTCCGATGCTTCTGTGGTGTGGTTGAGGAGGGAGGCAGCCGCGGCGACAGCGCCGGCGACATCGCCGTCCTGCGGGTAGAGCAGGGTCCGTCCGACGGTGAGTCCCTGCACGCCGGGGAGCGCCAGGGCGGCTTCCCAGCTGGCGAAGACTTCGTCCTGCGTTCCCTCGGGATCCCCGCCAAGCAGAACCGTGGGCATGGTGGTCGCGGCCATGACGCGCTCCATCTCGGCCACCACCGGCAACTTCATCCAGGTGTAGGCGCTTGTGGAGCCCAGGCCTTCGGCGATGGCGATCGACTTGATCACGGCATCCGTGGAGAGGTCGTTGCGGACCCTGCCGTTTTCGCGGACCGACAGGAACGGCTCCACCATGGCGATCAGCTTGCGCTCGGCGAGGGAATCGATGGCCTTGGCCGTCGCCTCGAGCAGCGAGACCGTGTCCGGGTCGCCGAGGCAGATCCGGGTGAGCATTTTGCCGCCGTCGGCGCCGAGGGCTTCCAGGGCAGCAGCGGTGTGGCCGGTGAAGCGGTCATCGAATTCGTTGACCAGGCCGGTGAGGCCGCCGCGGTTCATCGACCCAAAGAGCAGCTTGCCTTCCAGCGCACCGAGCAGCAGCAGGTCATCCATGATGTCCGGGGAGGCGAGCACGCCGTCCACGGCCGGGTTGGCCAGCGCGATCCGCAGCCGGTCCAGCAGCTGGCGGCGGTCCGCCATGGCCACCGGATCACTGCCCACCGCGAGGGCCCCGCGGGCCGGGTGGTCGGCAGCCACGATGAAGTTCTGCCTGCCTGACTTGGGGCCGGGATGGCGGCGGCGTGCCTTGGCGGCGCGGGCAACGGCCTCCGGGTCCTCAAGGCGGATGGTGCTCAGATGCGCGTAGCGGCGGGGGTCGTCATCCACCGCGAGGGCGGCGGTGCCAGGGGTGAGGCTCACAGGGCCGCTCCTTCGGGGGTGAGTTGGTTAGAACCCGGTCCAGGAACAGCATCCGGGACCAGGCGTCCGCGCTCCGCCAGCAGCGAGATGACCTCGTCCGGCGTCGGCATGGCATCGGCACAGGACACGCGGGAGGCGACGATCGCGCCGGCGGCGTTGGCGTAGTCAAGGATCTGGGCCAGCGGCCAGCCCGACAACAACCCGTGGCAGAAAGCACCGCCGAAGGAGTCGCCGGCGCCGAGGCCGTTGACTGTCTCCACGGGAACGGGGGCGGAGACCACGCGTTCGGTGCGGGTCTTCGCCATCACGCCTTCGGGGCCAAGCTTGACGACGGCGATCTCGACGCCGGCCGCCAGGAGGCGGTCCGCCTGCTCGTCCGGGGTGCCCTCGCCGACAGCCACGGCGCATTCCTTGTCGTTGCCGATCGCCACGGTGACGTGCGGCAGAACCTTCGCCACCTCGGCGCGGGCCTCTTCCTCCGAGTCCCAGAACATGGGCCGGTAGTCCAGGTCCAGGATGGTGTACTGGCCGTCCTTCAGCTCGGCGCGGGGCCGGGCCTCATGGGCTTTGATGTGGGCTTCGCGGCTGGGTTCCTGGCACAGGCCCGTCACGGTGGACCAGAAGATTCGCGCGTTCTTGACGGCGTCCAGATCCAGTTCGCCGGCCTTGATCTGCAGGTCCGGTGCCGTGGGAACGCGCCCGTAAAAGTAGAGCGGAAAGTCCTCCGGCGGCTTGATAGCGCAGAAGGTCACCGCCGTGGGCCATTCCTTCACCGGGCTGACGAAGGAGTCGTCCACGTTGAACTTCCGCAGCTCGCGGTGCAGGTATCTTCCGAAGGCGTCGTCGCCGGTCCGGGTGATCACTGCGGTGCGGCGGCCATGGCGGGCCGCGGCAACAGCCACATTGGACGGGGAGCCGCCGAGGTACTTGCCGAAGGACGTCACGTCCTCCAGGTCCACCCCAATGTCGTTCGGGTAGATATCAACGCTGATGCGCCCGATCGTGAGCAGTTCGTGGGTCACGGTAATCGCGGACCTTTCTGTTTGAACTCTGTACCTAAGCAGCTGGACAGCCTGGGCTCCGGCGTTTGCCGGGCCCCGTGAGCGGGGCCACACCCCTACTTTGCCCTAGAATGAATGTCCTGTCAAAGGTTTGTACTGACATATTTACAACTGGCATCTAGTGGCCCGCCCAACTGGCGGAAGCACTCCAAAACACCCCGCCGCCACCCCCAAGACCAGGGCTCCTGCGGCTACTTCCTGGGGACCGCCAGCTCCCCGGTGACGTACTGGGCGCGGCCGAAACCAAAGGACCAGTCCCCCGCGGTGTTTTCCACGTATCCGATGAAGACATTCTCGCCAGCGACCCCGAGTTCCCCCAGCTTGTCGGCAACGGCAGCGAAGAGGGACTGCTTGGCCTCCTGGCTGCGCCCGCCCTGGGTGAAGATCTGGATCATCACCACCTCCGCGGTGCGCTCGAAGCCAAGACCGGCGTCCTGCGCGAAAATCTGTCCCGCCGGGTGCTCGGTGACGATGTGGAAGTAGTCGCGCTCCGGTATGCCGTATTCAGCCAGGATGGCGTCGTGGATTCCCCTGCTCAGCTGCTGCAGCTCCTGGGTGTTCCGGCCTTCATTGACGTCGATTCGTACGAGTGGCAACGATGCTCCCTTGTTAGTTTGTCCTGTCATACTATCAAAGTTGCTTGATTCGGCACAAGCAAAAACGCACGACGCAGGGCGGTGACCTATTACGAAAAGGTGACCGCCCGGCGTCGTGCGTCTTATGCCTGCCGGGATCCGATACTGCCTGAGGCCGTGAGCCCCGCCTACCTGGCGAGCAGCTCCTCCAGCCGCTCGTAGCCGTCGCTCATGCCGCCTTCCATTCCGGATTGAGCCATGCCGTCCCGGGCCTCCTGCGTCGGATAGACGGAGTGCCCCCGCAGCCGGCAACGGCCGTCGCCGAGATCCTCGAAATTCATGAACTCGATGCTGACAACGTCCGGATAGCCGCTGAATTCGAAGGTCTGGATGGCGAATTCGTTCTCTCGCACCGTGTGGAAGATACCGCTGAAGGCATACTTTGCACCATCCGGGCCGGTGTGGTTGTAGAGGTAGCTGCCGCCGGAGCGGAAGTCGTAATGGTCGATCTCCACGTTGGTGCCGCGCGGTCCAAGCCATTGCGTGATGAGTTCAGGCTCCTTGTGCGCCCGGAAGACATCAGCGACGGGGTAATCGAACTCCCGCTCCCAATCGATGAAAGGGACGCCGTCAGGAACGGTGAGTTTCAGCGCGTTGCTCATTTTCTGTCCTTTTGACTGCTGCCGCCGTGGGCGGCGTTGGAATGGAGCACGGCATCAAGGCCCCGGAACTGCGCCTCGCGGACCAGCCGGTACTGGTCGATCCACACAGTGAGCGCTTCGAGCCGTGCGGGGTTCAGGTGGACGGGCCGGCGCTGGGCATCGCGGCTGCGGGTGACCAGTTGCGCCTGCTCGAGGACCTGGATGTGCTTCGAAACCGCCTGTTTGGAGATCTCGAAGGGTTCGGCCAGTTCGTTGACGGTGGCAGGACCCCGGCTCAGCCGGGAAATGAGGCGACGCCGGACCGGATCGGACAGGGCCATGAAGGCCAAGTCGAGAAGCTCGTCGTCGTCCGTCGTGTCCACTGCCACTGCCTTCTAGCTGGTGCGCGTGCCTGTTAATCAACCGAGCTAATCAACCGAGCTAATCAACCTTGCTAATCAACTATGTGGTTTATCAACTCATCGGTTGTTAACCAGCGTAGACCTTGCCTCTCTCCCAGACAAGGGGCTTAAACGAAGAAACGCGGGGCCACCGTGAGCCAATCCAACGGATGGATCGGCTCGGGGTGACCCCGCGTCGCTTCAGGGAGCTGATGTCCCTGTGGAACTACAGAGCTGCGTAAACCTCGCGCAGCAGCGTGGCGGTCTCGGACGGCGTCTTGCCAACCTTGACGCCGGCGGCCTCGAGGGCTTCCTTCTTGGCCTGTGCGGTACCGGCGGAGCCGGAGACGATGGCGCCTGCGTGGCCCATGGTCTTGCCTTCCGGCGCGGTGAAGCCTGCCACGTAGCCGACAACCGGCTTGGTGACATTGGCCTTGATGAAGTCCGCAGCGCGCTCTTCGGCGTCGCCGCCGATTTCGCCGATCATGACGATCGCCTTGGTCTCCGGGTCAGCCTCGAAAGCAGCCAGCGCGTCGATGTGCGTGGTGCCGATGATGGGGTCGCCGCCGATGCCGATGGCGGTGGAGAAGCCAAGGTCGCGCAGTTCGTACATCATCTGGTAGGTCAGCGTGCCGGACTTGGATACCAGGCCGATGGGGCCCTTGCCGGTGATGTTCGCCGGGGTGATGCCGACCAGGGCTTCACCCGGGGTGATGATGCCGGGGCAGTTCGGTCCGATGATGCGGGTGACCTGGTTGCCGTCGGCGTCCAGCTTGGACTGGGCCAGTGCCCAGAACTCGGCGGAGTCCTGGACAGGAACGCCTTCGGTGATGACAACGACCAGGCCGATGCCTGCCTCGATGGCTTCAACGACGGCGTTCTTGGTGAAGGCCGGCGGAACGAAAACGATGGAGACGTCGGCGCCGGTCTCAGCGATGGCTTCCTTGACGGTGCCGAAGACGGTGATTTCGTTGTCGCCGTGCAGGACGGTGGTGCCGGCCTTGCGGGCGTTGACGCCGCCCACGATGTTGGTGCCGGCCTTGAGCATGAGGGCGGTGTGCTTGGTGCCTTCGCCGCCCGTGATGCCCTGGACGATGACCTTGGAGTCCTTGTTCAGATAAATAGACATGTTTTCTTTCCTAGATCTCGACAGGCTCGATCAGCGGGCTGCGTTGGCGAGCTCGGCGGCCTTGTCGGCGCCCTCGTCCATGGTGGCGGCCAGGGTAACCAGCGGGTGGTTGGCCTCGGCCAGGATGCGGCGGCCTTCTTCCACGTTGTTGCCGTCGAGACGGACAACCAGGGGCTTGTTGGCGGAGTGGCCAAGCTCGGCCAGTGCGCCCACGATGCCCTTGGCAACAGCGTCACAGGCGGTGATGCCGCCGAAGACGTTCACGAACACAGACTTGACCTGCTCGTCGCCCAGGATGACGTCGAGGCCTGCAGCCATGACCTCGGCGGAAGCTCCACCGCCGATGTCCAGGAAGTTGGCGGGCTTGACGTTGCCGTGGTTCTCGCCGGCGTAGGCGACGACGTCCAGGGTGGACATCACGAGGCCTGCACCGTTGCCGATGATGCCTACCTCACCGTCAAGCTTGACGTAGTTCAGGTCCTGCGCCTTGGCCTTGGCCTCGAGCGGATCGGCAGCGTCCTTGTCCTCCAGGAGCGCGTGCTTGGCGTGGCGGAAGTCAGCGTTCTCGTCCAGGGTCACCTTGCCGTCGAGGGCAACGATGTCACCCGCGCCGGTCTTGACCAGGGGGTTGACCTCCACGAGGGTGGCGTCTTCCTTCTTGAAGACATCCCAGAGCTTGAGGATGACGGCGGCGACTTTGCCGCGCAGTTCCTCAGCGAAACCGGCTTCGGCGACGATTTCGTCTGCCTTGGCCTGGTCGATGCCCACGGCGGGGTCGATGGCAACCTTGGCCAGCGCCTCGGGGCGTTCGACGGCGAGCTGCTCGATTTCCATGCCGCCCTCAACCGAGCACATGGCCAGGTAGTTGCGGTTGGCCCGGTCCAGCAGGACGGAGAAGTAGTATTCCTCGGCGATGTCCGCACCCTGGGCGATCATCACTTTGTTAACAGTGTGGCCCTTGATGTCCATGCCCAGGATGTTGGTGGAGTGCTCAAGCGCCTCGTCGGCGGACTTGGCAACCTTGACGCCGCCGGCCTTGCCGCGGCCACCGACCTTAACCTGCGCCTTGACGACAGTTACGCCGCCGATCTTCTCGGCAGCTGCCTTTGCTTCTTCAGGGGTATGCGCCACGATGCCAGCAAGCACGGGTACACCGTGCGCCTCGAACATATCGCGCGCCTGATATTCAAACAGGTCCACGGTTTAGTGTCCTTCTACGTCGAAGTAGTTTCTGTACAGCCGGAAAACACCACAGATGTGGACCGGACTGCGGAATAAACGCGCCCTGCGGCAGGTCCGGAGACGAGCCACGCAGCGCAATGCTCCTCTGGGAACTCTAGTCCTTAATGGGGACAAGGCCTTTCCAGACTACCTGTTATGTGAGTAAGGACACTATTCTATAGAGCGTAGAAAAACCGCATGATTACGGGGTTTTTGGGGCCTCAGGCGGTGACGTGGAGGGCTTTCTGCCCCCGCCGGAGATGACTTCGTAATGATCGCGGCTGACGACGAACGCAACGCCGCCCGTGACGTTGCCGCAGGCCACGCCGGAGTCGTACGCCGAACACCTCAGGCCGTTGCGTTCGAGGTTTCCACCCTCGGGGAGGACGGGAAGCGCGGCGATCACGCCGTCCCTGGTTCCTTGGGGCCCAAACGCGGATTCCATCGCGGTGACACCGGACCGGCATTCCCCGTAGGTGGCCCGGCCCGGCGTGAGCAGGGCGGCTCCCCCGAGATAGCCCAGGTCAGTTCCGCCGCAGTTGTCCCGAATGTCTTCAGCCTGTGGCTCGGGGTACACCGCCAACTCGCAGTGCGCCACGGGAACTGTGTCCAGTTTCCTGTTGGCTGAATCACCGAAGTTGTTCAATTCGTAGGGCAGGTTCAGGTGCGGGCCGCGCGCGGACGTCAGGGCGCACACGATGTTCCGGTCAGCCGTGACAAAGGCAAGCACGTCGTCGGCGGTCCGGTACGCGGCGGCGTCGGTCAGCGGCGCCTGCCGGAGCTGTTCGAGGGCCGGCAACGGCGGCGGCGGGGTGTACCCGGGATCCGGCACGGTGACGGAACAGCCAGTGCCGGACAGCACGGCGAGGACCGCAACCGCGGCAGTCGCGAGCGGACTGCGCACCGCCACGGTCAGGCGTCGAGTTTGGTCAGCGGCGCGTAGCGCAGCAGCAGCCGCTTCTCGCCGACGTCGAACTTCACCTTCGCCACCGTCTTATCCCCCGCACCTTCCACTGCCAGCACCGTGCCGTTGCCGAAGCTGGTGTGATTGACCTTGTCCCCCACACTGACCGCGATCACTTCCTTTTGCGGCTGCACCCGGTTTTTCGCGACGGCGGCGGGAACGTCCGCATTGAAGCCAGCCGAGGCGTCAGCTTTCCCGCCCCGGGCAGTCCCTGCGCCCCAGAAGGATCCGCCGTAGCGGCTGGAGCCGATCGATGCGCCGCTCCCCCAGCCGCCCGTCTGCCGGCTGGTGCCCTCGCGCTTCCATTCGACGAGTTCGGCGGGGATCTCCTCCAGGAACTGGCTGGCGGGGTTGTACTGGCTCTGGCCCCACATGCTCCGGACTTCGGAGCGGGTGACGTACAGCCGCTTCCGGGCCCGGGTCAGGCCCACATAGGCGAGCCGGCGTTCCTCGGCGAGCTCCTTCGGATCCGTAGCGGAGCGCTGATGCGGGAAGAGCCCGTGCTCCATCCCGGTGAGGAACACCACGGGGAATTCGAGGCCCTTGGCCGTGTGCAGCGTCATGAGGGTGACGACGCCCAGGCGCTTGGCCTCGGCCACCGCGGCGGCCATGTCTTCGGCGGTACCCGCCGGGGCGTCCGGGATCTGGTCGGCATCGGCCACGAGGGAGACCTGCTCCAGGAAGGCGCCGAGTGACCCCTCCGGGTTCTCCTGCTCGTATTCACGGACGACGGCGACGAGTTCCGCCAGGTTCTCCACGCGGGATTCGTCCTGCGGGTCCGTGCTGGAGCGCAGCCCGGCGAGGTAGCCGGTCTGTTCCAGCACCGCTTCGAGCGCGGCGGCTGCTCCGGAGCCTGCGGCGACCTCGGCGAGGTCGTCGAGGAGCTTCACGAAGCCCAGCACGGCGTTGACCGAGCGGGTGGCCATGCCGGGGGCCTGGTCGGCGCGGCGTGCGGCGTCCATGAAAGAGGTACGTTCACGTTCGGCCAGTGCGGCCACGGCCCCCTCGGCGCGGTCGCCGATGCCGCGTTTGGGTTCGTTCAGGACGCGGCGGAGGTTGACGTCGTCGTCGGGGTTGACCAGCACGCGGAGGTACGCGAGCGCGTCCTTGATTTCCTTGCGCTCGTAGAAGCGCGTGCCGCCCACCACCTTGTACGGCAGGCCAACGCGGACCAGGACATCTTCGATGGAGCGGGACTGCGCGTTGGTGCGGTAGAAGATGGCGACGTCGCCGGGCCGGAGGTTGTCCTCGTCCTGCAGCCGGTCGATTTCCTTGGCGATGAACTGTGCTTCGTCATGTTCGTTTTCGCCCACGTAGCCGATGATCTTGTGGCCTTCGCCCTCCGCGGTCCACAGCCGCTTCTCGGGCCGGTTCGGGTTGCGCGAAATGACGGAGTTGGCCGCACTCAGGATGTTCTGGGTGGAGCGGTAGTTCTGTTCGAGCTTGATGGTGCGGGCGTCCGGGTAGTCCTTTTCGAACTCCACGATGTTGCGGATGTCGGCGCCGCGGAAGGCGTAGATGGATTGATCGGAATCGCCCACGACAGTGAGTTCCGCGGCACCGGGTCCCTCGCCCACGATTTCCCGGACCAGCGCGTACTGGGCGTGGTTGGTGTCCTGGTATTCGTCCACCAGCACGTGCCGGAAACGCCGCCGGTAGGACTCGGCGAGCGCCGGGAAGGCACGGAACATGTAGACCGTCTCGGCGATGAGGTCATCGAAGTCCATGGCGTTCGCCTGGCGCAGGCGCTGGGTGTAGCCCTTGAAGACATCGGCCACGGCCTGCTCGAAGGGATCGTTGTGGTTGGCTGAGGACAAATACGCGTCCGCGTCAATCAGTTCGTTCTTGAGCGCCGAGATCTTGTGCTGGATGGCCTTGGGCGCGAACTTCTTGGGGTCCAGGTCCAGGCTCTTGGACACCTGTGTGACAAGCCGCAGGGAGTCCGCGGAGTCATAGATGGAGAAGTTGGACTTGAGCCCCACGTTGGCGGCTTCGCGGCGCAGGATCCGCACGCAGGACGAGTGGAACGTGGAAATCCACATGGTCTTGGCCCGGCCGCCCACGAGGGCCTCGATGCGTTCCCGCATTTCCGCCGCGGCCTTGTTGGTGAACGTGATGGCCAGGATCTCGCCGTGGTGGGCCCGCCGGGTGGCGATCAGGTACGCGATCCGGTTGCTGAGCACGCGGGTCTTGCCCGAGCCCGCACCGGCCACGATCAGCAGTGCGCTGCCGGCATGTTTGACGGCCTCTTCCTGCTGCGGGTTCAGCCCCTGCAGCAGGGCGCCGGCGTCAGGCAGCGCGGGCCGGGCCCAGTTGCCGCCCGCACCGCCGTCGGGTCCCGGCGTGACGGGTTCCGGCTGGCCGGGTTCCCCCGAGGCATGGCCTCCGCCGCCGAATGCGGCCGGTGCCAGGCCGGGTTCCGGGCGCGACTTGGTAAGAGCGGCCGTGTGGGTGCCGGCTTTGAAAGGTCCGTCAGCGTACGGGTCAAACAACATATCCATGGTGACTACAAGTCTAGGCGGTGGGGCTGACACTGGATTCCGCCCCTGTGGATAACTGCGGAGCTAGTCCACGGAGCCTGACTCGAGGGCGGCCCGCAACTGATGCACCGCCGTCGCGCCCCCGGCCATGAACCATTCCAGGCCGTTCACGGAGACGCTTCCCACGGCGCCGCCGGCGGCGAGCACGATCGCTTTCCCGGGCAGCCAGTCCCATTCGGGGCAGCTGTGCTGGAACCAGCAGCCGAGCTCGCCGTCGGCCACACGGCCCAGGTCACATGAACCGGAGCCCAGCATCCGCAGCGTGGCGGCCGACGTTGCCGCAGCATGCCAAGGCATGGCGCACATAGGGTCCGCGAGCCAGCGGGGATGGATGTAGGTGGCGGCACCGATGTCGGCGAGCGGCGCCGCGCTGCGGCCGGCCCCGTCCGTCTGGAACGTGGTGAGGGGATCGCCGTTCAGGGTGGCCGCGCGTCCCGTGCCGCCCAGCCAGAGCTTGTCCTCCTCCGGCTGGAAGATGGCGCCGAGCAGCACGTCCGAGTCGTCTTTGAGGGCAATGGCGGAGCACCAGTAGGTGGACCCGCTCATGAAGTTGTAGGTGCCGTCGACGGGATCGATGACCCACGTGCGGCCGCTGCTTCCGCGGACGGATGCGCCTTCCTCGCCGAGGACGCCGTCCTCGGGCCGGCAGCGCTGCAGCTGCTCCAGAACATAGGCCTCGGCGGCGTGGTCTGCCGCCGTGACGATGTCGGACACTGAGGTTTTGCGCTGGGAGTCAAGGCCCCCCTGCCGCATCATCAGGGCCAGCATGCCGGCCTCGCGAACCAGCGCGGACGCCAGCTCAAAGTCGTCGAGGGCGGGATTCAGGTTCGCCGCGCTGTGTTTTCCCAGTTTGTGTCTGCCAAGTTCCGTCACGTCCCCCAGCCTATCGGCGGCCACAGGCAGTGAACAGGCGGCAGAGCCGGCGGGCGATAATGGACGCATGGCCAAGACTCCTGCACAGCGGATCAAGAAGCACGGCACAAAGGCTGCGGTCCCCCAGCACCATCTGCCACCGGTGATCAATCCCACCACGGACCGCACTCCGCAGAAGGCCCAGAACAACGGCAGCCTCATCGTCATCGCGGGAGTGGTGGCCAGCCTTTTCCTCTTCTGGTACCTCCACCTGCTGACGCTGAACCAGCTCACGCAGCTCTCCGGCGGCCTGCCGATGCCCGATTCGCTCATCGGAGGCTTTGATCCGGGCTTCGTGGAGCAACTGCGCCGCGTCCTGAGCGGCGACGCCATCGGCCAGCTCAACTACCTCCATAAAACCGCAGGCACGCTGTTCCCGGTGATCTTCGGCTTCACGTGGCTCCTCCTCATCGGCACGAACGTGGCGAGGAAACCGCTCCGCTGGGCGATGTGGTCCCTGCCACTGCTGTTCGTGGTGACCCGGCTCTGGGGGAACGTGGCCATCGACGCCATGGTGTCCGCTCCGACGCTCGATGCCGGACAGGTCGCCTTGGCGTCCTTCCTGACCGTGGCGGGCTGGGTGCTGCTGGTGCTGAGCCTGCTTGCCGGCGGAGCCGCCGTCTTCCTGGGACGCCGTCCCAGGAAGCGTGCTGCGCAGGCCATTCCCCCCAGGACGGCAGACTGACGCGGGCCCGGGAAGATAGGCCCGGGAACATAAGCGCGGGTGACTAGTCCGCGCCAGCCCTGAGTGCCTTGTGGACCGCTCGTTCGTGATGGACGCGCTGGGCCACGACCAGGCCGGCAGCGCTCAGGCCGATCGTGATCGGATACCCCATCAGCCGCTCCAACGTGCCGGGCTCGGGCACTTTCATGTCGGTCACACCACCAGTGACCAGAGCGCCGAGGGACACGACGCCGCACGCGAGGATGAACCTGCCCAGCGGTGTCTGCCCCAGCCACAGGCCGCCCAGCAGCAGCAGCGCGAAGGATCCGGCGGCGAAGTACATGACAGCACCCGTATAGTGCCACATGGTGTTTATGTCCTCCGGCACCAGCCCCACAATGATGGTTCCGGCGCCGGCCGTTCCGGTGAGGACGCGCGTGCCAACCGCCGCGTACCACGGCACCTCGCCGCTGTGGCTGGCCGCCACCCGCACTCCGGGGCGGGCGGCAATCCGCAGCAGCGCCGAACTCAGCAGCAGGGCACCCAGCAGCATTCCCAGCCCCTGCACCACAAACGAGGCGTTCATCAGCGGGTGCAGCGGCGAGCAGACATCCCGTTCATGAAAAACGCCGCAATAGACGGCGCCGAGGTCGCTGATGAAGCCGGTCCGGCGGTCGTAGGGTTCAGGGCCGGCCCAGGCACCGATCACGGCCGCCTCGGCCACGAAATACTGGACCACGCTCAGCACGGCCCAGGCGCCGATGTACTGCCTCGTGGAGGCGGTGTCGGGCAGGAATGTTCCCCGGGCGGACGGTGCTTGTGCTGCGGCGGCCATGCCAAGAGCGTAGTACGTGCCGGTACCTTGTATGCTTGTAAGCGTGTCCGAACGGGCCGGCCCTCAGCCGGCAGCGGCGGACGCCCGCCCTCGTAGCTCAGTGGATAGAGCACGGCTCTCCTAAAGCCGGTGTCGTTGGTTCGATTCCAATCGAGGGCACTTGAATCTGCAGCCGTACTCCGGGCTCCGCGCCTACCTGTTGGGCACGTCCCAGGCAGGCGCATCCCAGGCAAACGCGTCCGGGGGACGCTGGTCCGTGGAACGGACCCTTTTTGACCGCGCAGCGGGCACCCGCGGAACCTTTACCGGCGTCGTGGTTTTTTCCGAAACGGACGACGGCGGCCAGCTGCGCTTTCACGAGGAAGGCACCGTGCGCTGGCCGAATTCGGGCGGCGGGACCTTCACCGGCCCTGCCATGCGGGACTACCTCCTCAAGCCCACGGACTCCCCCGACGCCCTCGACATGACATTTCCCGACGGCCGCCCGTTCCACCGGATGAGCTTTTCCGCGGACGCAAGCCAGGACCGGCACTGGTGCGATCCCGATACCTACCGCGTCAGGTACTCGCTGCTCGGCCCGGACGCGTTCAGCTATGCCTGGGACGTGGCGGGGCCCCGCAAGGACCTGTTGCTGGAATCCGTGCTCCGCCGGCAGCCTGCGGCACACGAAGGCGAACAGATAGGCTCGTACGCGTGAATCCGCGCATCATCGTCTCCGCCGTCTGCGTCTACGACGCCGCCGGACGGCTCCTGACCGTCCGCAAGCGCGGCACGGATAAGTTCATGCATCCGGGAGGGAAGCCCGAGCCCGGCGAGACCGCGGTGCAGGCCGCAGCGCGGGAGCTCGAGGAAGAAGTGGGGATCGTTGTTGACCCGCGCGAGCTGGAGCTCATGGGCGTGTGGCTCGCGGACGCGGCCAATGAGGCGGCAACGGAAATCGAGGCAACTGTTTTCCGCGCGCCGGGCACCTGGATTGCCCACCCCTCTGCCGAGATCGCAGAAATCCGCTGGCTGGACCTGGCGGCAGAGCTGCCCGCCGACCTCGCGCCCCTGCTCACGGACCACATCCTGCCGGCGCTGGCCGCACCGGACGCGCGGGGTACCGCACACACCTGACGCCCTTCGTCGCAGGCCTGCACATCACCCGTGCCTTCGACCCTTCAATGCCTTCATCTGCCGTCCAAGGTTTTCCCAACCTGCCCGGCCTAGCCTTCGTCTTGTCGTGGGGGGCTGAAGCCAGACGGAGGCGCTGATGTTTCGAATTGTATCCGCAGTTACGGCCGCATTCCTGCTGATCACGGGGTACGTTGCCGTGGTTCCGCACGACGACGCCTCCAGCGCGCCGCCCGGACCGCACGAGCACATCCCGGTGCTCCCAGCCAGCGCGGCGGAGCCTGCTCCGCCTCCGTTGCCACGGGACGGGTGGACGGTTTCGGCCAGCGACGAAGAGATTTCGATCGAGAGCGCCGGTGCCACCAATGTGCTTGATGGGGACACCGGCACGTTCTGGCACAGCAAGAAGACTTCACCTGCCGCCCCAATGCCGCATACGCTCACAATCGACACCAAGGTTACCCAATCCATTTCAGGTTTCCGCTACCTCCCATCGACCGAACCCAACGGGCGGATCGGCAGCTTCGAGATCACGGTGAGCACCAACGGCACCACTTGGGGAAACCCGGTGGCCAGCGGCACATGGGCAGACACCAGCGACGAGAAAAGTGTGACCTTCGCTCCGGTCACGGGGCGCTACGTCCAGCTGCGCGCCACTGCCGAAGCCGGCAATCGCGGACCGTGGAGCCACGCCGCTGAGATCAACCTCATCGGCCAGACCAGCGGCACCCTTACGACTCAGGCAGTGGCGAGCGGATCGCCGGGTGCCTGGGGTCCCACCATCAACTTCCCGATTGTCCCGGCCTCGGCGGCGCTGCTGCCCGGCAACAAGCTGCTTACCTGGGCCGCCTACTCCCCCACAACCTACGGCGGCGCCAGGGGTACCACTGCAACGTCCATCCTGAATCTTTCAACCAATGCCGTGACGCAGACCCAGGTGGCCAATACCGGCCACGACATGTTCTGCCCGGGGACTTCAATGCTGGCGGACGGGCGGATCATGATCGGCGGCGGCGGCAACAGCTCGAAAACCACCCTGTACAACCCAGGAACGAACACTTGGAGCGCGGGTCCGACCATGAATATCCCACGCGGATACCAGTCCAACGTGACCACGTCCACTGGTGAGGTCTTCACTA
Source organism: Arthrobacter sp. Soil_N43 (assembly GCF_057655195.1). Lineage (NCBI taxonomy): Bacteria > Bacillati > Actinomycetota > Actinomycetes > Micrococcales > Micrococcaceae > Arthrobacter > Arthrobacter sp. Soil_N43. The sequence goes on along the minus strand of NZ_JBDGML010000092.1, from coordinate 69,374 downwards.
TCGGCGGCTCATGGTCGGGCGGCGTCGGCAACAAGCACGGCGAGGTCTGGTCCTCGGTTGGAGGCTGGCGGACTCTGCCAAATGTACTGTCTGACAGCATCCTGACTAAGGATCCGGCCGGCGAATTCCGTTCAGATAATCATGCATGGTTATTCGCCGCCTCTGGCGGCCGTGTGTTCCAGGCTGGGCCGAGCAGCCAGATGAACTGGATCTCCACCACAGGAGCTGGCAGCACCACCCCGGCTGGCCTGCGCTCCGACAGCGCGGACGCTATGAACGGTAACGCCGTGATGTACGACATCGGCAAGATCCTCACCGTGGGCGGGGCCCCCGCCTACTCAGGTGTGGCTTCGACGTCACGGGCGTACACCATCAACATCAACAACGGAGTCACCGTGGCTAAGACGGCCAACATGGCCGTCAGCCGGGCATTCGCCAACGGAGTCGCCTTGCCCGATGGCCAGGTGCTTGTGATCGGCGGTCAGGCCACTCCTCGTCCGTTCACCGACACGGAGGCCAGGATGTCTCCGGAAATCTGGAACCCGGAGACCGGGCTATGGACCACGCTGGCCCCGATGGCCATTCCCCGGACGTACCACAGCGTCGCCACGTTGCTGGCAGACGGTCGGGTATTCGTGGGCGGCGGCGGGCTGTGCGAAGGCGCCTGCAACACCAACCACTTGGACGGACAGATCTTCACGCCGCCGTACCTGCTGAACGCAGACGGCACCCCGCGCGTCCGGCCGAGGATCGTGACTGCACCTGCCGCCGCCCTGCCCGGCAGCACCATTCCGGTCACCACCGCAGCCCCGAACACCAAGTTCTCCCTCATGCGGATGAGCACGGTGACGCACACCGTTAACACCGACCAGCGGCGGATTCCGCTGACCGCCACCGCCGTGTCGGGCAACACCGCATCGCTGAAGCTGCCGGCGGACACCGGCGTGCTGGTACCGGGCAACTACCTGCTCTTTGCGATGGACAACACCGGAGTGCCCAGCGTTGCCACCACCATCAAAATTGGTTCGGCAACGGCCCCCCCTCCGTCCCGCCCCACTATTGGCAGTGACGCTGACACCTTGGCGGTCGCTTCTGACGGTGTGCTGTGGAACTACCGGGCGAACGGCCAAGGCGGCATGCTGCCCCGGGAAAGGATCGGCGGAGGCTGGTCTGGGCTGTCGAAGGGGTTCGTGATCGACTGGAATGCGGACGGCGTCTACGACATCATGGCGCAGTGGAAAGACGGGCGGATGATCTACTACCAAGGAAAGCATGGCGGAGGACTCGCCCCCGGCCAAACTATCAGCAAAGGATGGGGCACTTACCACGTGATGGTTGGCCGCTGGCGGACGACCGACAAGTACCCGGGCATCCTGGCCTATGACTCCGGCGGATCGCTGTGGTACTACGGCAACAGTGCCGGAACAACCTTGAGTCCCCGAGTCCGGACCGGAACCGGATGGAGCGGCCTGTACCTCACCATGGCGGACTTCGACCAGGACGGGAAACAGGACGTCCTCGCTAAACGCAGTGACGGTAACCTCATGCTGTACCGCTCGAATGGGGCCGGCAGCTTCATCTCAGAGCCAAGAAAGCGGGTCGGCACCGGCTGGAACATCATCAATAGCATCACCAAAGTGACGGGCTTCCGCCCCGGAGTCCATGCCCTCATCAGCCGGCTGACAGACGGCAGGCTCGCGCACTACCCGTTCAGCCAAGGGACCTGGGGTGCGCGCACCATCATCGGCTCGGGCTGGGGCAGCTACAACATCTTCCGGTAGCGCCTCAGCAAACCGGCCGGACGGCCTGGCATAGGGGCAGGGCCCTGGAGACATTCCTCCAGGGCCCTGCCCATGTCTCTGTCATCGATCTGATGGCTGGGTACAGGGCGGTGATCTTCGCGTCCAGACGGTTCCTGCGATCCAATGTCAGTTCTGCCGCTTCCAGGCTGGCCTCGTAGGCGGCCTGCAGGGCAGGATCATCGAACCCCTGCCGGTGCAGCCACGTGTAGTGGCATCGGTCCAGGCATGTCCGCCCGAGTAGACCAGACCGTGGCGCAGCAGGAGTTTCGAGATCCGATGTCTGGCCCTCATCAGATCCGCGCGGACGTCCTCGCTGGCGCGCACCAGATCACGGGCAGCCTCGTCCGCCGGGCTTGGGACCCGCACCGGGGCTATTTGTCCCAGCAGGGCCAACCGGGCAAGATGCTCAGCATCGCGCGCATCGGTCTTCACCCGGTCCCCGGGCGGTCACTGAAGCTTCGAGGGTGCCGCGACCAGGCACTCGATCCCCGCACCGGTCAGTAGCCGGGCCAACCCGAATCCCGTCGGACCTGCCTCATGACAACGAGGACCGGACCCGGCAATCCGGAAACCCACTCGGCGATCCCGGCATCGTTAGCGGCCAAGCTCTGCCGCAGGATCTCGCCGGTTTCGAGGTCGATCGCGCAGCCCTTCACGCTGCGTACATGGACATCCAAACCGACGTAAGTACGCCTATTCATGGCTGGAACCTCCAGACGTTCAAATGTGGCTCTGCCAATCCACACCCCGCACCTTCGGGCGGAAAGACCAGACCGGCAACCCACGAACCTCTTTGAACCCGAGGTTCCAGTCCTACGTCAGCACCGGCCCACCACACTTCATATCGTCTAGAGTTCCGGGACGGCTTCCTCAGCCACTGCGGTGGCCTCGGCAAACTGCGTCCGGTACAGCTCGGCGTAGCGGCCGTCGGCGGCGAGCAGCTCCGTATGGGTGCCGCGCTCCACGATCGAGCCGTCCTCCACCACGAGGATGACATCCGCGGCGCGGATCGTGGACAGCCGGTGGGCAATCACGACGGCGGTGCGCCCCTCGAGTGCCGCGCCCAGCGCCGCCTGAACGGCAGCTTCGTTGGTGGAGTCCAGTGCCGCTGTGGCCTCGTCCAAGATGACCACGCGTGGCTGGGCGATCAGCAACCGGGCGATGGTGAGGCGCTGGCGCTCCCCGCCGGAGAGCCGGTACCCGCGCTCCCCCACCACGGTGTCCAGCCCGTCCGGAAGCGACCGGATCATGTACTCAAGCCGTGCCTGGCGCAGCACATCCCACATGTCCTCCTCGGTGGCATCGGGACGGGCCAGCCGCAGGTTAGAGGCGATGGATTCGTGGAAAAGGTGCCCGTCCTGGGTCACCATGCCGAGGGTGGCGCGCATCGAGTCGAAGGTCAGGTCGCGGACGTCCAGCCCTGCTGCGGCACCGCGGCCGCCGAGGCGCACGGCCCCGGAATCGACGTCGTAAAGCCGCGAGAGAAGCTGCGCGATGGTTGACTTCCCCGCACCGGAGGAGCCCACCAGCGCCACAGTCTGCCCCGGTTCCACCCGGAAGCTGATGCCGTGCAGCACCTCTTCGCCGCCGCGCGTGTCCAAGGTGGAGACTTCCTCCAGCGACGCCAGGGAGACCTTGTCCGCCGAAGGGTAGGCAAACCGCACATCGTCGAATTCAACGGCGACAGGCCCCGGCGGGACCTCCACCGCGTCCGGCTTTTCCTGGATGAGCGGCTTGAGGTCAAGGATTTCGAAGACGCGTTCAAAGCTGACGAGGGCGCTCATGATCTCCACGCGGGCGTTGGACAGCGCGGTGAGCGGCGCGTAGAGGCGGGTGAGCAGCAATGCCAGCACCACGACGTCGCCCGGGGCGAGCTGGCCTTCAATGGCGAGCCAGCCTCCCAGGCCGTACACCAGGGCGAGCGCGAGGGCCGACACCAGCGTCAGCGCGGTCACGAACGTGAACTGCAGCATCGCGGTCCGCACGCCGATGTCACGGACGCGGCCGGCACGCAGGGCGAACTCGCGGGATTCGTCGGCGGGGCGGCCGAAGAGCTTGACGAGGGTGGCCCCGGGAGCCGAAAAGCGTTCCGTCATCTGGGTGCCCATGGCCGCGTTGTGCTCCGCGGCTTCGCGGCGCAGGTCCGCCAGCTTGGAGCCCATCCGCCGGGCAGGGATGAGGAAGATGGGCAGCAGGACCATGGCCAGCACGGTGACCAGCCAGGAGGTGTTGAGCATGACCGCGAGGGTGAGTATGAGGGCGACGACGTTGCTCACCACCCCGGACAGCGTCCCGGCGAAGGCCGACTGGGCACCGATGACGTCGTTGTTCAGCCGGCTGACGAGGGCGCCGGTGCGAGTCCGGGTGAAGAAGGCGATGGGCATTTTCTGCACGTGGTCGAACACCCGGGTGCGCAGGTCGACAATGACACCTTCCCCAATGGTGGAGGACAGCCAGCGGCTCACCATGCCTAGCGCGGCTTCGGCGACGGCCACGCCGGCGATCAATGCCGCCAGGCGGATCACTTCGCCCGTTCCGGCCGCGGCGACGATGGCATCGACCACCTGGCCGGCAAGGACCGGTGTTGCCACGGCGAGGAAGGCCATGGCCACCGATACGGCCACGAAGGCGATGAGCTTGCCCCGGTGCGGCCGGGCGAAGCCCATGACGCGTTTCAGCGTCTCCTTGGAGAACGGCTTGGAGCCGCTCTTGGCCCGGGTGATGTTGTACAGCGAGCGCCAGGCGACGCCATCCATGCTCATTTTTTCTGCTCCATTTTTCCGGTCATGGCTTCAGTGACCGCGCCGTTGCCCACGTTCCAGCGCGCATCAAGCCGGACATTCTCCAGGAGGCGGCGGTCGTGGGTGACCAGCAGGAGCGCGCCCTCGTAGCTCTCCAAGGCTTCCTCCAGCTGTTCGATGGCCGGCAGGTCCAGGTGGTTGGTTGGCTCGTCCAGGACCAGCAGGTTGACACCGCGGGCCTGCAACAGGGCCAGGGCGGCGCGCGTGCGTTCGCCCGGCGAGAGCGAGTCCACGGCGCGGGACGTGTGGTCTGCCTTGAGGCCGAATTTGGCCAGCAGGGTGCGGACCTCTGCCGGTGTCTGGTCGGCCAGCACAGCTTCGACAGCGTCGCCCAGCTTCAGGTGGCCAGCCAGCAGCCCGCGGGCCTGGTCAATCTCGCCGACAGCCACCGAGGCCCCTCTGGAGACGTTCCCGGAATCCGGTTCCTGAAGGCCTAGCAGCAGGCGGAGCAGTGTTGACTTGCCTGCACCGTTCGGGCCGGTGATCCCGATCCGCTCACCGGCGTTGAGCTGCAGGTTGACCGGTCCGAGCGTGAAGTCCCCCTGTCGGACCACGGCGTCCCGGAGCGTCGCCACCACGGAGCTTGAGCGCGGCGCCTGGCCGATGCTGAACTGCAGCTGCCATTCCTTCCGGGGCTCTTCCACCACGTCGAGGCGGGCGATGCGCGATTCCATCTGCCGGACCTTTTGCGCCTGCTTCTCGGACGACTCGGTGCTGGCCGCGCGCCGGATCTTGTCGTTATCCGGGTTTTTCTTCATCGCGTTCCGGACGCCCTGGGAGCTCCACTCGCGCTGGGTGCGTGCCCGGGACACCAGATCCGCCTTCGTGGAGGCGAACTCCTCGTACCGTTCGCGGGCGTGCCGGCGGGCGACGGCGCGCTCCTCGAGGAACGCCTCGTAGCCGCCGTCGTAGACGGCCACCGTGTTCTGGGCGAGGTCCAGCTCAACGATCGTGGTCACGCATCGGGCCAGGAACTCGCGGTCATGCGAGACCAGCACGGCGCCTCCGCGCAGCCCTTGGACGAAGGCCTCCAGCTTGGCAAGGCCGTCCAGGTCGAGGTCGTTCGTCGGCTCATCCAGCAGCACGATGTCGAAGCGGCTCAGCAGCAGGGCCGCGAGCGCCACCCTTGCGGCCTGCCCGCCGGAAAGCCCCGTCATGTCCGCGTCCGCCCCGACGTCCAGGCCGAGGTCGGCGAGGACAGGGGGGATCCGCTCGTCCAGGTCGGCTGCGCCGGAGGCCATCCAGCGGTCGAAGGCCAACGAGTACGCATCGTCCGCGCCGGGTGCTCCCCCGCCGAGCGCCTCGGCGGTGGCCTCCATGTCGGCGGTGGCGCTGGCGCAGCCGGTGCGGCGGGCTATGTAGGCGGCCACCGTCTCGCCCGCGACCCGCTCGTGTTCCTGCGGGAGCCAGCCCACGAAGGCATCCGCGGGAGCCAGGCTGACCGTTCCGTCCTGCGGCTCATCCACTCCGGCAAGGAGCCGGAGCAGGGTGGACTTACCGGCTCCGTTCGCCCCGACCACGCCGACGACGTCCCCGGGCGCCACGGTCAGGGACAGTCTTGAGAAGAGGGTGCGGTGGTCATGACCGCCCACCAGGTCCTTCGCAACTAGGGTTGCCGTCATCTGTCCATCCTCTCACCGCTGCCCGGATCGGCCCGGAATTCCGGCGGGCATGAAAGAACCCGCTGGTCCGGACTTGGGGGGTGTACGGACCAGCGGGTTCGAGAAACTAGCATAGTGGAAGCAGCGGCCCGCGTAAAATCGATAGTGCCGGCAGCTACCGTCGTGCCAATTATTCGTTCAGCAGAGAGCGTTCCATGCCACTCCCCGCCAAAGCGTTCCAGCGCTGGCTGCACGGCATTGCACCCGACACCAGCATGGCCGACGTCTGCAGGCTGTCAAACGTCAAGCGAACCACCTTGGCCCAGCAGCTCGTCCGGGGCAAGGTGGCCGAGGCAACTGTGGTCAGCATCAGCCGGGCGTTCAATGTGAATCCTGTAACTTCCCTTGCCTACTTCGAGGTTTACCGCGACCTCGCCGGCCCCCTCGTCCCGCCCACCCGGCAGGAGCTGGTCAGCCAAATCGCCACCGTGGACCTGTTGCGCGCGGTCATCGCCCGCACAGCGCCGGAAGAGGGCGGCGCCGGGACCGAGGAGTCAACGGGCCGCCCGCCCGCCGAATCATGGGAACTCAGCCCCGTACCCCACTCGACCTCCGTGAAGAACTGGGTGGACGCAATCGACGACGGCGAACTCCGGCACCGCGTCTCCGCCGCCACGGGAATCGCCCCGCAAAATTATTCCGCGCAGCTGACCGCCAACCGGCTTGCCCCCGAAGTGGCGATCGCCACCTCCCGGGCCGCCGGCGTCGGACTGACCGGCGGGCTCGTGGCCACCGGACTGATCACGGAGGCCGAAGCAGGCTGGGCGCCGGGCGCCCGCAGGGCCGCCCTGGATGGGCTGTCCGACGGGGAAGTCACCGCACTCGCGGGAGATCGCCTCCAGACTCTCGGGAAGGCGCTGCGCCGTCAGGAACATGACCACGAACAAACCGAAAAAATCTGGGAGAATTTGGGATGATCGAGATCCTGCAATGGACCACCTTGGTGGCCTGCGCTGCCGCAGCCCTGTCCCGGATCCCGAACCTGGTCCGCAAGAAAAACAGGTCCCTCTTCTACATCTTTGCGTTGATGACCGTGGCCACGCTCCTGAGCATCAAGGCCCCGTATCTGGCAATCGACGGCCTCCTGGGCAACACGAACGTGGCCAACCTGCTGCTGCGCTTCATCATCTTTGGCGCCATCTACTTCCTCGGCATGCGGATCGCCAGAGGATTCGGAGACAACCGCGGCCTGCAGCTCATCCGGGGACGCGCCGGAACCGTGGTCCTGGGGCTGATATCGGCCGCCATCATCGTTCTTTTTACTTTGATAGACACGGCCGGATCCTCAGCCGGAATGTTAGAAGTCCTCACCAAGGACGAACGGAACAGGCTCCTGGTGGAGTACTACGGTGCCGCCGGCCGCGCCTACCCCGCCTATGTGTGCCTCGCCGTCCTGCCTGCCATGCTGCGCGCGGCGGGCAGCACCTTGCCGGCCATGCTCCGGATCAGCGCCCTGCTGCTGGCGGTCGGCGGGATAGCCATCACGCTGAGTCTCCTCTTTCCGGTGATTCCGCCGGCGGTGGGATACCTGACCTTCATCATCAACTACACCGCCATCCTGTGCTTCGTCTTCGGCCTGATGCTGATCTGGCTGGCCAAAGCAATGGCGCGCAGGAAGGTCCCGGAGCATACCCGGAAGTCCGCCGGCACCTAGCAGTCCACGAGCAAACCACAAGATCCGGGGTACCCCGCATGGTCGAGATCCTGCAATGGACCACTTTGATCGTTTGCGCCGCGGCCGCCCTCTTCCGTATTCCGAGCGCCCTGCACGGCAGGAACCGGTCGCTCTTCCTGATTTTCCTGCTGGCCACCGCGGCGGCCGTGCTCAGCCTGGAGCCGTTCTACCTGGCCATCGATGGCGCCGTGGGCGGCATTAATGTTGCCCACCTCCTGTTGCGGCTCATCGTTTTCGCCACGGTTTACCTGGTGGCGCTGCTCGTGTGCAAGGCTTTTGGGGCTGCCGGCGCCCAGCGTCTCATCTCGGGTCCGGCCGGACTCGCTGTGCTGGGCATTTTCACGGCTGCCCTGGTGACCATCTTTGTACTGATGGAGCCAGCATCTTCCTCGGCAGGCCTGGCAGGAACCGCTGACACGAGCGCCCGGAACGCCGCTCTCCTGCCGTTCTACTGGGCGATTGCCCGGGGCTACCCTGTGTACGTCGTGGTGGCCCTGCTGCCCGCCCTGATCCGCTCGGTCAACAGCCGCCTGCCTGCCCTCGTCCGCGTCGGCGCGGGCTTCATGGCGGGCGGCGCAGCGGCCACTGCTGCGGGGTTCCTGCTTGAATTCACGGGCCCTGTGCCCGGCGTCCTCCGGGCAGCTGTCAACAACGCGGCCGTGGTCTTCTTCGTGCTCGGACTGGGACTGGTCTGGCTGGCCAGGGTCAGGGCAATCGGCTCCCGCAGTCTAGGGAAAAGACCCGGGACGTCATTTACTGAAAGGTAGCTTGTTGGGATTCACAAAATCATTAGACCGTGAGAGAATCATGAATGTGTGAAAGCAGCTGCTGCCTGGGCCTCCGTTAATCCGGAGGGCCGTGGCGCCTGCCGGAGCATACATTGGGGGGATGAGTGGTGGCGGCCGTTGGGGACCGCCCCCACTCAGCCTGTTTAAGGCCTGGTTCCGGCCCCCGTATGATGGCGAAATAAAAGGACGTCACCCGGGCGTTGCCGGTACGAAGCCCCTACGCAGCCAGCAGAAGAAGGAACCGCCATGAACCGCCTCCACACCCGCCGCAGTGCAATCGCCGCCACTCTCGCCGGCCTGGCACTGGCACTGTCCGCCTGCGGCGGCTCCCAGGCTCCATCGGCAACCACCGGCTCGGACACCTCGCTGAGTGATGTGAAGTCCAAGGGCGAAATCGTGATCGCTACGGAAGGCACGTACAAGCCGTTCAGCTTCCACGCCGAAGGAGCGGGCGACCTCACCGGGTTCGACGTCGAAATCTCCAAGGCCGTGGCGGACAAGCTGGGCGTGAAGGCCAAGTTCGAGGAGACCCAGTTCGACGGGATCTTCGCCGGCCTTGACGCGAAACGCTTCGACACCATCGCCAACCAGATCTCCGTCAATGCCGAACGCAAGGCAAAGTACGACTTCTCCACTCCGTACACGGTCTCCACCGGCGTCATCGTGACCAAGGCGGACAACAGCAGCATCACGGGCTTCGAGAGCCTCAAGGGCAAGACCACCGCCCAGTCGCTGACGAGCAACTTCTACAAAATGGCCGTGGACGCCGGCGCAAACGTCCAGTCCGTTGAAGGCTGGGCGCAGGGCGTGACGCTGGTCCGCCAGGGCCGCGTGGATGCGATCGTCAATGACAAGCTCACCTATCTTGATTACGCCAAGACCAATCCGGACTCGGGCCTTAAGATCGCCGCGGAAACCACGGAAAAGTCGGAGAGCGCGTTCGTCTTCCGGAAGGGTTCCACGGAACTCACCGCGGCCGTGGACAAGGCCTTGGCCGATCTCCGGGCGGACGGCACTCTGGCCAAAATCTCGGAGAAGTACTTCGGCGCGGACGTCACGAAGTAGATGCCGTTCAACTGGGACCTCGTCTGGAGCTCCTTCGGCCCGATCATTGCCGGTGCCGTCACCGGCACCATCCCGCTGACCCTGGCCTCGTTCGCGTTCGGCCTGGCCCTTGCCCTGCTGGTGGCGCTCATGCGGCTCAGCCGAAACGCCGTGATCTCCGGAGCGGCGCGGTTCTACGTCTCCGTGATCCGCGGAACGCCGCTGCTGGTACAGCTCTTCGTGATCTTTTATGGCCTGCCAAGCCTGGGCGTGAAACTGGATCCCTGGCCCAGCGCCATCATCGCGTTTTCGCTCAACGTGGGAGGCTATGCGGCGGAAGTGATCCGGGCGGCCATCCTCTCCGTCCCCAAGGGCCAGTGGGAGGCCGGACACACAATCGGCATGTCGCGGGGCCAGTCACTGCGCCGCCTCATCCTCCCGCAGGCGGCCAGGGTATCCGTGCCGCCGCTGTCCAACACGTTCATCTCCTTGGTCAAGGACACCTCGTTGGCCTCGCTGATCCTGGTCACCGAACTCTTCCGGAACGCCCAGCAGATCGCCGCCTTCAGCCAAGAGTTCATGGTGCTGTACCTTGAAGCCGCGCTGGTCTACTGGGTGATCTGCCTCGCGCTGTCCTCAGGACAATCCGCCCTCGAAAAGAGATTGGACCGCTATGTCGCCCACTAGCCCGCCCGCCGGCGCTCCCTCAGGCGAGCCCGGCCACGACGGCAGGCCCCAGCCAAAACCCGTGCTGTCCGTCCGCAGCCTGGCCAAGGCCTTCGGCAGCAACGTGGTGCTCCGGGACATCGACCTGGACGTGCGCCGCGGGAACGTGGTTGCCCTCATCGGGCCTTCGGGCTCCGGCAAGACCACGGTGCTCCGTTCGCTGAACGGACTGGAAACGCCCGACGCCGGCACCGTCACCTTCGCGGACACCGCCACCGGCAAAGACCTGGCGCTCGACTTTTCCGCCAAGGTGGCCAAGAAGGACATCTCGGACCTGCGCGACCGCAGTGCCATGGTCTTCCAGCACTACAACCTCTTTCCGCACATGACGGTGCTGCAGAACGTCATCGAAGGCCCGGTCCAGGTGCAGAAGCGCAAGCGCGCAGAAGCGGTGGCCGAGGCGGAGAAACTGCTGGCCCGGGTTGGCATGGCGGAAAAGCGCGACGCCTACCCGTTTGAGCTTTCCGGCGGGCAACAGCAGCGGGTAGGCATTGTGCGTGCCCTCGCCCTGAAGCCCCAGCTTCTGCTGTTCGACGAACCCACTTCAGCCCTGGACCCGGAACTCGTTGGAGATGTCCTGGGCGTCATCCAGGAACTGGCCGAAGAGGGCTGGACCATGGTGATCGTCACGCACGAGCTCGCCTTCGCCCGGCAGGTGGCCGACGAGGTCATCTTCATGGACGGCGGCGTGGTGGTTGAGCGCGGACCGGCGGCAGAGGTGCTGCGGGCACCGCGCCAGGAACGCACCCGTCAGTTCGTCCGGCGGCTGCTTCACGAGTTCTAGCGGCACGTTTTTCCGGGGCGGCAGGCCGCAGGCCGGCCGCCCCGCAAGCGTCCAAACCTTCTCAGCGTTCGAACCTCAGGGTGACCAGCTGGAAGGGACGCAGCGTGAGGTCCGCCGAGTTCTTTCCCGCCACGACCCCCGGCGCCTCGACATTCCGCTCCAGCAGATCCACGGTGTGGATGTCACGGACTGGGAAGTTGGCCGTGAGCCGGCCCGCGGACCGTTCGCCCAGCGACTCGTACAGCCGCACGATGACGTCCCCGGACCCGTCCTCCGCCAGCTTCACGGCTTCCACCACAAGCGCCGCGTTATCCACGGAAACCAGCGGCTCCACGGGATGCCCGCCCTGCACGATCCGCGGCGCGAGGTTGGCGCGGTAGCCCTCCTCGACGGCATCCGCGATGCCGGCGCCGGGCCGGATCCAAATATCCAGCACGTGGCGGCCGCGGTCTGCCTGCGGGTCGGGGAACTTCGCCGCGCGCAGCAGTGAGAGCCGGACGGTGGTGGTGGTTCCGCCGTCGTGCCTGATGCTCCGGGCAACGTCATGCCCGTAGGTGGAAGCGTTGGCGATGGCCACGCCGTACCCTGGTTCGGCCACATGGATCCAGCGGTGCGCGCAGATCTCGAACTTCGCAGCCTCCCAGGACGTGTTGACGTGGGTGGGCCGGAAAACGTGGCCGAACTGGGTCTCAGCCGCCGAGCGGTCAGCCCGGAGGTCGAGCGGGAACCCCAGCTTGAGCAGCTTCTCGCGCTCCTGCCAGTCAACGTCGGTGGAGATGCCCAGCGAACTGCCGCCGGGCGCCAGGGTGATGCGCTGGATAATCCGGGAGGCGCCGAAAATCCGTTCAACCACGACGACGGCGTCACCGCCGTGCCGCTCCACCGCCACCGACGCTGCGTCGGTCAGTGACGTGACGTTCCGCCGGTAGAACTGGTCGATGTCCCAGGCGTCCCATTCGTTGGGGGTGTCGCGGTGCAGTTCGAGGTGGTTCCCGAAGTCCCCCGGGGCTATGGCTTCCCTGCCGCTGGCATGGTCTCGCAGTGAGGTCAGCAGTCCGTTGGCGTCCAGCACGGCACGGATGATGCCGTTGTCCAGCACATAGCCGCCGTCCCGCGCGGTAACCTCCACGGATTGGCCTGCGTGGAAGGGCCGGGCGGCAGCGAGCGCCGGGACACCGGCGCGTTCAATGGGACCTGCGTTGAGCAGGAACTCCTCGCTGCCCTCCCCCAGTGCAGCGGCCGCGGCCTGGCTGATGAGCTCTTCGAGTCCCTTGGCCACGGCGGCGTAGTTCCGCTCGGCATCCTGGTGTACCCAGGCGATGGAACTGCCGGGAAGGATGTCATGGAACTGCTGCAGGAGCACCAGCCGCCACAGCCGCTTCAGCTCGGCTGCCGGGTAGGTGTAGGAGCCTCCGGTGCGGACGGCCGCTGTGGCGCACCACAGCTCGGCTTCACGGAGAAGGTGCTCGCTGCGCCGGTTTCCCTGCTTGGTGCGGGCCTGGCTCGTGTAGGTGCCGCGGTGGAGTTCGAGGTACATCTCCCCCACCCAGACGGGCAGGGCGGTGTATTCGGCCTGGGCCTGCTCGAAGAAGCTGCGTGCTGTCCCGATCCGGACCCTGGGCGAGCCTTCCAGGTCCGCGCTGCGGTGGGCGGCGGCAAGCATTTCCCGGGTGGGGCCGCCACCGCCGTCGCCATAGCCAAAGGGGACCAGCGAGATGGTGCCGTGCCCGTGGTCCCGGTAGTTGCGTTCGGCATGGGCGAGTTCACGGGCAGTAAGCTCGGAGTTGTAGGTGTCCACGGGCGGGAAGTGGGTAAAGAGCCGAGTGCCGTCAATGCCCTCCCAGTTGAAGGTGTGGTGCGGCATCCGGTTGATCTGGTTCCAGGAGATTTTCTGCGTCAGGAACCACTGGCTGCCGGCGGACTTGACGATCTGCGGCAGCGCCGCGGAATAGCCGAACGAATCCGGAAGCCACGCCTCCTGGCATTCAATGCCAAACTCGTCCAGGAAGAAACTCTTGCCCTCCAGGAACTGCCGGGCCATGGCTTCCCCGCCGGGCATGTTGGTATCCGATTCCACCCACATGCCGCCCACGGGGACGAACTGCCCTGCCTTTACCTTCTCCCGGATCCGCCCAAACAGCTCGGGATAAAATTCCTTGATCCAGGCCAGCTGCTGCGCTGAGGAACACGAGAACACGAAATCGGGATCATCGTCCATGAGCGCCACCACGTTCGAAAACGTCCGCGCGCATTTCCTCATGGTCTCCCGCACCGGCCACAGCCAGGCGGAATCAATATGGGCGTGGCCGGTGGCCAGCAGCTGGTGGGCGGAGGCGTAGGCGGGCCTGGCCAAGACTTCAGCGAGCGCTTCCCTTCCTGCCGCCACGGTACCCGGGACGTCGTCCGGGTCCATGGCGTCCAGCATGCGCTCCAGGGCGCGGAGGATCTCGTGGCGGCGCGGCAGCTCCATGGGCAGCTCGTGCATCAGGCCCCGGAGGGCCACGATGTCCTGCTGCAACTCCCAGACCGCCCGGTTGAGTTCGGCGATGGCAATGCTGCCGAGCCGGTACTGCGGCTGGTCACCGGCGGTCGCTTTGTCCCCGTACGGCGTGGCCGCGAAGGTCCAGCCCTGGGCCACATCAGGGTTGGCCGCAGCTTCGACGTAAAAGTCCACAGCCATCCCGCTGCCCAGCAGCTTGAGTGGAATGTACTGGTTGCGCGGTGAAATTGCCTTGATGATGCTGCCGTCCGGCCGCCACGCGGTTCCTTCACACTGGAAGCCGGGAATTTCGGTGGTGAATCCGATGTCCACCACCATCTCCACCTCGGTGTCCGGCGCGGTCCCCCACGAGTCGGGAACCTCGCCCTGGAGGCGCAGCCATTTGGTGCCCCAGGGCCGGCCCCAGGCAGCGCCGTGTTCCTGCGGCCGGAAATCCTGGCGCAGCGCCTCCATGACGGGGACAGGCTCATCCGGGACGTCCCAGCTGCTCAAGGCCAGGGGTACGCTTCGCGAGTAGATCGCGGGGGTAATCCGCTCCCGCAGGAAGCGGTCGAGACGGACTTCCGTGATCCGGCGGTCGTCGTGCACTGTGTTCCTCTTTAATGCGTGAGGCTGGCGGCGCCTGTGCCGGCTGCCTCGCCGGTTTGGGCTTCATCCAGCTGATGTCCGGGCAGGTTCGCTGCCCTGAAAGAGCGGATCAACGTGTCCATTCGATGGATAAAATCTACTGCGTCCTGCCTGATTAGCCAAGCATCCGCGGCGGCTACCGGGGCAGGTCCGCCGGCAGCGAAATGCGGTGTCCGCCGGTATAGACGTTCAGGCTACTCCCCCTGCTGAAACCGGCCAGGGTGACCCCGCTGGACTCGGCAAGTTCGACGGCGAGGCTGGACGGGGCACTGACAGCAGCCAGCACCGGGATGCCCGCCAGGGCAGCCTTCTGCACCAGTTCAAAGGACGCGCGGCCGGACACCTGAAGCACCGTGCCGGACAGCGGCAGGCGCTGCTCACGCAATGCCCAGCCCACTACCTTGTCCACGGCGTTGTGCCGCCCCACGTCCTCGCGCAGGCACAGCAGCCGGGCGGCGCCGTCGTCGTCGATACTGAAGAGGCCAGCGGCGTGCACGCCGCCCGTGGCCTCGAAGACCGCCTGCGCCTCCCTGAGCATGTCCGGCAGGGACGCAAGGGTGCGCACGGGAACTGTGAGGGTGTCATCGGCCGGGCTGAAGTGCGAGGACTTCCGGACAGCCTCGATCGAATCCGTACCGCAGATCCCGCAGGAACTCGATGTGTAGACGTGGCGTCCGGTGTCCGGCAGCACGACGTCGGGCCGCAGCTGGGCTTCCACGACATTGAAGGTCTGGACGCCGTTTTCATCCTCCCCGGCGCAGAACCTCAGCGAAATGAGCTGGTCGGGGCTCCATATGACGCCCTCGGAGACCAGGAATCCTGCCACCAGGTCGAAGTCGTCCCCTGGAGTGCGCATGGTCACGGAAAAGGAAAGACTCCCGAGGCGGATCTCCAGCGGCTCCTCCACGGCCAGCACGTCCTCACGGTGCCGCACCGGAAATTCGAGGGCGGAGGGTGAGCCGTCCAGAACGTATCGGTGAATCTTGCGTCGTTGCGTCACGCGTCCCATCGGGTCACCCCTGGTGCCAGCCTGTTCATGCCTCCATCATTGCAAGCGGGGTGCCAGTACACCAACGGCGATCAGCGGCAGGGTCGCCGATCAGTCCAGCAGCGCACTCCAGTCCACGGGGCCGCTGGCCTCCGCAGGCTTGCCCGCGGACCGGTTACCCGCCCTGCGCGGTGACGCCTTGGTTTTCGATTCGCGGGTCTTGGGCTCGGGAATGGCCGGCCCCCACGGCAGCGCAAAGGCTGGAACGGCCTCGCCCAGCTGGACACCGTGCGGAGGCACCACCATCACGCCGTCGGCGGAGGCCAGCCCCCGCATCATCCCGGGCCCGGTGTGCTGGGAGGGCGAGGCCATGCCATAGAGGAGCCGGAACGGCAGGAGCCTGGTCCGACCGGGGTCGGGTTCGATCATGGTTCCGCACGGCACCTCTTGCACGGGAGGCATGGTGCCGTGTCCAAGGGCCGCGAGCAGCGGAGCGCCGACCGTGGACAGCGCCATCATCGCCGCGAGCGGATTGCCGGGCAGTCCCAGTACGAAGCGCCCGTCCGGAAGTTCGGCAAGGACGGCCGGGTGGCCGGGGCGCATCGCCACGCCGTCGATCACGAGCCGCCCGCCAAGATCAGCCACGGCACGCCTGAAGTGATCGGTACCTGACACTCCGGTGCCGCCGGTCGTGATCACGACGTCGGGAGGCAGGACGGACGCTGAGGCCTCCGCCAGGGGGTCGTCCGGTGCGGCTGCCGGCCCTTCGTCCTCCAGCGCTTCCAGCCACTCGCCGTAGCTGTCCCCGATCCTGACCTGTCGGGTACAGATCCCGCCCAGCATCTCCACGACGGAAGCCAGCTGCGGGCCGAAGGTGTCGCGGACCTGTCCCGCTTCCGGGAGGCCGTGGTCGACGACCTCGGAGCCCGTGAGCAGCAGCGTTACCACCGGTTTGCCAACGACCTTCACATGGTCGTGGCCACCCAGGGCGGCGAGTGCCAGGTGGGCGGGATTCAGCGTGGTGCCGGCCTTGACCAGCACCTCACCGGCAACGGCTTCCTCGGCCGCTTTGCGGATGTGCTGCCCGTTCCGCGGTTCGCCGGGGCGGGCGCCACCGCCGAGCGCCAGTACCGGCAGGCCTTCATCGTCCTGGGAAATAATGCCGCTTTCACGGCGCAGCACGGCCTTGGCGCCGGGAGGAATGAGGCCGCCGGTCACGATGACGCTCGCCTGGTGCGGCGCGAGGCGTTGCCCGGGTTCCGCAAGGATCCAGGGACCGCTACCGTTGACGGCCCATCCGTCCATCGCGGAGGAAGCATAGTGGGGCATGTCCTGCAGCGCGGTGATGTCCGCGGCCAGGGTCCGGCCCAGGGCTTCCCTCAGCGGAACCGAGCCGGCAGGGATCGGAGCAGCACAGTCAAAGGCGGCCTGCCGTGCTTCTTCCCAGGTATGCGCCAAGTGTCCGCTGGGCGCAGGCACTGCGGGCGCTTCGTCCTCCGCCGAGCTGGCGTCCTCGGCTGGGTTCATGGCCGGCTGGGCAGTCGCGGCGGCGGGATGTCCGGGGGCGGGATGTCCGGGGGCGGCGGTCATTCCCCCGGTGTCCCGCTGGGAGCCGGAACGCCAGTGGAACTGCCTGCAGCCGGCGGGACGGAGTCGTCCCCTGCCTCATCGGCCGAGTACGCCTTGGAAACGGACCGGGCGACGTCCATGGCGGCCTTCATCGACGTGGCGTCCGGCGCCTGGCCGGAACCTGAGGCAAGCCCTGCGGCAAAGCCAGCAATAAACGTCGTCAGCGGGGCGGCAGGCCGTACCACCGAGTGCGCGGCCACCCCCGCAAGGGACAGCACCTCATTGACGTCCACCTGCACGTCTTCGAGCTCAAAGGCCCGTAGCAGTAGACGGCACCACTCCTCAAGCGTTTCGTCCTGGCTTTTCATGCCTGCCTCCAAACTCAACTGCGGCTGCGACGTTCAGCCCGGATGATTGCTGGCGTCCACTCCCAATATGGCGGCATCATCCCATGTATCCACATCATCTGTGGAGCCGGCGGGGACAGTGACAGCCTGTACGTCAAGACTAGCAAGCAGAGCGAAAACTGACCCATGGTTCAAAGCGTTCCGGGCCGCCGTATCCGCCACGGCGCGTTGCAGTGCAGCCGTGCGGTAAAAGGCTGCCAACGGCTGGCGCCGCCCGTCGCCGGAAGCAGCCATGGCGCCGTCCCTGCCCGCGCCGTCCCTGCCCTTGCCGGCGTGGATGGCTTGCAGAAGGGCTCCCACGGCCTCAGCCGCGCGGGGCATGTCACACGCCAGAACAAGAACATAGCCATCGGCGTCAGTGTGAGGCTGGGCAACGGGAACGCCGGGAGGACCCTCGGGGTGGCCGGCCGGTGTCCCGTCCGCGGCGCATAGCCGCGCCAGGCCTGCTGCTATCGCCGCGGCCGGCCCGGCGAAGGGCGGATCCTCACGGCAGCTCAACACGTCAGGGGGAAGGCCGCGGAATGGGGGCCCCACGACGACGAGACGGCGGGCACCACGGGCGGCCTTGATCGACCGGTGAAGCAGGGTCTCGCCGTCGTAGGTCAGTTCGGCCTTGGGCGAGCCGCCGAGCCGCGAAGAGCGGCCGCCGGCCAGGATTATTGCGTCAAAGTACACATACCAAGCGTAGTGCGCAGGCGTCAGGCGGCCGTCTCCGGAAGCAGGAAGGGATCCCATGCCGGGGTCGGCTTCTCCAGTTCCTTGATTTGCCAGATGGTGCCAACGGGCGGCGCCGGGACGAAACGCAACTTCCAGCCCATTTCCGCCGGAGTGTGGTCACCCTTGACGTTGTTGCACCGGAGGCAGGCCGCCACGAGGTTTTCCCAGGAGTCCGCACCGCCCCGGGATTTTGGCTGGACATGGTCTATGGTGTGGGCTGCCTTGCCGCAGTACGCGCACCGGTGGCCGTCCCTGCGCAGCACCCCGCGCCGGCTCACTGCGGTGACCATGTTGTAGCGCGGCCGGATATAACGGTTGAGGAGGATCACGGACGGGCGGCCCATGATGTCCTTCGGTCCCACGACGGGATCGTCACCTTCGGCAACCACACTGGCTTTTCCTGTGAGCACAAGGACCAGCGCCCGGCGGAAGGTCACAACCGCCAGCGGTTCATATCCAGCATTCAGAACGAGCGTGCGCATGCGCATACCTCTTCACGGCCGCACCCGGCAGAGGCGCGAGGGCCGGCTGCCCTCTGCATGTCCGGGCTATGGATCGACACCACAAGAGTAAACACTCTTAGCGCATATCGACGAATCGGCCAAACATTCGGCCACGGCGTGTCGGCGTTACAGCAGCGCTGATGGGAGACAAAAGGACCCCTGCCGCAGGGGCAGGGGTCCTTTTTAAGCCTTGGCTTGTGTCTTAGCCGCCGACGCGGATGAAGACCGGGCCGGAGCCCACGTTCACGCTGAACAGGGAGGTGGTTCCGCCGTTCCAGCCACCGTGCACGGCCTGGCCGTTGCCCACGTAGACAGCGATGTGGGCCAGGCCCATGCCGCCGTTTTCGTAGTAGGCGAGGTCGCCCGGCTTGGCTTCGGCAGCGCTGACGGTGCGGCCGAGGGACAGGTAACCTGCCGGCCAGCCGTGGTAGTTGATGCCCACAGCGGCCAGCGAGTTCGTGGCCAGTGCGGTGCAGTCCTGTGCAACACCCAGCTGGGCGTAGGCAGCAGCGGCAATCGAAGCTCCCTTGCCGCTGGCCGAGGACGTGTTGGCAGCAGGTGCAGCCTCGACGGCGGCGGTGGCCTGGACTGCCGGAGCCGCAGGGGCTTCCACGGCCGGAGCCTCGACGGCGGGCGCGGCTTCCTGGACGTTGACGACCGGCTTGGGCGCTTCAACGACGGGGGCCGGAGTGGTGGAGACGGCCGGCTTCTCGTAGGAGATGGCGATGCTTGATGCAGCCGAAATCGGCGCCGAAGCGAGGGACTGGACTTCCAGGGTGGACGTGGAAGCCGAATCGCGCTGAACGTTGGTCTCGGCGGCGTTAGCGGCAATGCCGCTGGTCAGAACGAGTCCGGAGGCAGCAGCGATAACAGCAGCCTGACGGCCCACGCCGCCGGCGTTGTCGCCGACAGCCTTGGCAATGACGGACAGCGAGTTGGTCTTGGTGACCTCGGCGCGGTGGCGTGCAATGGTCGCACGTGTAGTCATGGTTTCTCTCTTTCGTGTTCCGCAGCCCGCTGTAGCAGGCCGCGGTTTAGCGACGCGCCGGCGTCTTGGGGGTACGCCGAATCGTCTCGAATGGTGTTCTTAGCGAAGGGTGTAGAACGAAGACGTGCCCGTGGCGGACACTGCGTGCAGGATGGTGCCCTGCGAGGGATTCAGCGCGCTGATCATCATGCCGTTGCCAACGTAGATGCCGACGTGCGCACCGCCGTTCTGCATGACCAGGTCACCGGGAGCGGGAGTCGCGGTGGGCTTCATGGCCGTCCACGCGTTGACGCGCGGAATGCTGATGCCCGCCTGTGCGTAGACCCACTGGGTGAAGCCGGAGCAGTCCCAGCCGCCGGGAGTGGTGCCACCCCAGACGTACGGGCTGCCGATGCCGGTGTAGGCGATGCCCGCGAGGCCTGACGTTGCACCCGAGCCTGCAGCATCAACCAGCTTCCCGGCCTTGGTCGCGATGGTTTCAACAGCGGCTTCGGGGCTGGCACTGTCATCGCTCGACTGCGGAGCGACGGTCTCGATTACGGGGGCTGCCTCGGTGGTGACGGCAGGACGCTCGAACGAGACGGTTGCGGTGGGCGCGGCGGTCACAGCAAGCTGTGTCGCCTGGGATCCGGACTCAGCGGAGGCGGAAACGCCGATGTTGGCATCGGATGCGTTGGCCGGCATGCCGACGCTCAGGACGAGACCTGAAGCGGCCGCAATGACTGCTGCCTGACGACCTACTGTGCCTGCATTGGCGCTTACTGCCTTGGACACGGAGTCCAGCGGGTTCTTACGAACCGTTTGCGCACGGTGGCGCGCAAGATTGTGGCGTGAAGACACGAAGGTAGCCTCTCCCAATGCCTACGAGGTGAGCTGTCGGATTCGGATGGGAGTCACCCGGCCACGCCGCTTCCTGGGAAGCTTTGCGACTTAACCCCAAGGTCTTCTTGCGAAGACCAAAATTGGTTCCCCCGCCCCTGCCAGACGATGTAATGCGAACGGACCTTGAGCGGTGGCAGAGTTAGGCAATCCACTCGAGGGCGTCAACTTCGGAAAAGTTGACGCGGTTTAGACGGTACAGCAGTTGGAAGCGAATGTCACATTCAGGTCACGGCATGTCACAGGAATGTGGGAGCTCACCATCGGCTTTGTTTAGAGCCAGCCTTCGGGATCAACGACTTCTCCGTTGACCATCACCTCAAAGTGGAGGTGGCAGCCGGTGGATGCGCCGGTAGTCCCGCTAAGTGCCACCGCATCGCCCCGGGTGACCTTCTGGCCAACCTGGACGCTTGATGACGACAAATGGTTGTACGTGGTTTCGAGGCCGTTACCGTGATCGATGACCACTCTGTTGCCACCGCCGTACTCGTGCCAGCCTGCAAATGTGACCGTGCCGCTGGCCGCTGCGAACACCTCTGTTCCGCACTGGGCCGCAAAGTCCTGGCCGCGGTGGAATTCTCCCGCGCCACCAGTGATCGGGCTCACGCGGTATCCGAAGGGCGAGGACTTGACCATGGTGGTCAACGGCATGCCAAGGCTGCCGATTGAAGCTGCGCGGCTGATGCTCCCGGCGGACTGGGCGCTCAGGAGCTGCTTGAGCTTGCCGTCCGGATCGCCGGCCGTCGACACGGAGGTGCGGCTGAAGTCAATCTTGGCTGCCGCTTCTGCGGAAACCTGAGGCTGGGGGGCTGCGGCACCGGCTGTGGCGCTCTGGTCCGCCGTGGCCATGACGGGGCTGGTGGCGGGGACCGTGACGGTCAGCAGGAGGCCCGAGGCGGCCAGGGCCACGCCGACCTTCTGGCCAACTCCGCTGGCAGCGGCGAAGTCCGCGACTTGGCGGAAGGGACTGCGGTGATTCCGCGCTTGACGCTGCGCATCGCGGGGTCGCTCGGCGGCGACCGCTACGGTCGTGCGGGGCTCCGCAGCGGGACCGGTAGCGCGGCGGCGGCCCCGGGCATTCTGCATGGTCAAGAACGGTTCCTCTCTGGATAGCCTGCGAAGTTAGCTGTCGGATTCGGGTCAGAGAGTTCATCGACCCGGTCCGCAAGGCAAGCTTTTTCGGCACAGGGGTATCCAAGGAGATTCCGACTGTGGAAGGAGGCTTGCTGCTGCGGACTTCACCCCAAGGCCGTCTTTCGACGGCCAGTTGTGGTTCCTCCGCCTCTGCCAGAAGGTGATTCGAGCGACTGATCCGCTGGCAGAGTTCGGCTCCGGATCAGGTAACGCTTTAGTATCGGCGCTGCGACTTAACTATAGGTGATTAAAGGTCGCAGTAATAATTCCGTTATCTTGGCTGTGCACAAGTTGTGGGGCATCCTGCCAGCTGATGTCGGACAACTCACATGCGGATGTGGCTCAGGCCACCCGCACAAACACGTGGGCGGCGACCTCGGGCGGCAACTCAAGGGCGCCTTCGATGCCCGGGACGCGGACGGAAATGTACTCCCCCACGCGCTCCAGGGAAACCGTCGCACCCGGGCGGATTCCACCCTCGTCCAGCTGCAACAGGAGTTCGGGCTCGACCTGGATCGGCTCTGCGAGCCTGCTGACGGTGACCCGGGAATCCGGGCCGTATCCGGCCATGGCATCCAGCAGGTTCATGACGCCGTCGGTGAACGCCCGTGACGGCTCGCCACCCAACGCAGCCAGCCCTGGAATCGGGTTGCCATAGGGCGATTCGGTGGGGTGGTCCAGCAGTTCGTAAATCCTGCGCTCCACGCGTTCGCTCATCACGTGTTCCCACCGGCACGCCTCGTCGTGAACGTAGGCCCAATCCAGGCCAATGACATCTGCGAGCAGCCGCTCGGCCAACCGGTGCTTGCGCATGACTTCGGTGGCGCGCTTGCGCCCTGTCTCCGTCAGCTCCAGGTGCCGGTCGCCGGAAACCACCACCAGCCCGTCCCGCTCCATCCGGCCGACGGTCTGGGAGACAGTGGGGCCGGAATGGCGGAGGCGTTCGGCGATGCGGGCACGCAGCGCCACGATGTTCTCTTCTTCAAGCTCCAAAATGGTCCGAAGATACATCTCCGTGGTATCGATCAGATCCGTCATTCAGCTCAGCTCCTCGAGCACAGTACTTGCGTCCGTCCCACCGTACCGCGGGCCACCCGCCTGGCGCGGCCCGGCTTCCAGCTGCCGCGGCCGCAATCCGACGGCGGAGCAACACCGGCGTTCCGCCCGTACGTCCACCAAAAGCTTAGCCTATTTTGAATTACTCCAGATAATTCGGGTGACGGTGCCCTGTCGTCTCAATGACTGGACTGTGACGGCCGCGGTTCCCGGGATTTCCGCGTCTCAGGCAGAATAAAAGGGGCCTTCGCGGGCGGCCACACCTGACCGCCGGTCACCCCTGTCCCCGCCGATCCGCATGTCCATGCCGAGAATTGGAGCCCCTGTGAGCGAGTCCAGCATCACTATCCCAGCAAACCTCCTGCCCAAGGACGGACGGTTCGGCGCCGGACCGTCCAAGGTCAGGCCCGAGCAGGTCGAGGCGCTGTCCGCGGCCGCCACGACGCTCCTGGGCACGTCCCACCGCCAAGCGCCGGTGAAGAACCTTGTCGGCTCGGTCCGTGAGGGCCTCAGCACGTTCTTCCGCGTTCCCGAGGGCTACGAAGTGGTCCTCGGCGTGGGCGGCTCTACAGCTTTCTGGGACGTGGCGAGTTTCGGCCTGGTGGAGCAAAAGGCGCAGCACCTCTCCTTCGGCGAGTTCGGATCGAAGTTTGCCGCGGCCACCAACAAGGCACCGTTCCTTTCCGACTCCAGCATCATCAAGTCCGAGCCGGGAACGTGCCCCGAACCGCAGGCCGAGGCAGGAGTCGACACCTACGCCTGGCCGCAGAACGAGACGAGCACCGGTGTTGCGGCCCCGGTCAAGCGCGTGAACGGCGCCGACGCCGGTTCCCTCGTCCTCGTGGACGCCACGTCCGCCGCCGGCGGGCTGGACGTCGACGTCGCCGAGACCGACGTCTACTACTTCGCGCCGCAGAAGAACTTCGCTTCCGACGGCGGCCTGTGGCTTGGTCTCTTCTCCCCCGCCGCGCTGGAGCGCGCCGCCCGGATCAAGGCCAGCGGCCGGTGGATCCCGGACTTCCTGGACCTGCAGACGGCGATCGACAACTCCAGGCTGAACCAGACCTACAACACCCCGGCGCTGGCCACCCTGGTGACCCTCGACGCCCAGGTGCAATGGCTCAACGCCAATGGCGGCCTCGACTTCGCCGCCGGCCGCACCGCTGACTCCGCGGGCCGCATTTACAAGTGGGCCGAGGCCTCCGAGTTCGCCACGCCGTTCGTCGCCAACGCCGCGGAACGCTCCAACGTCATCGCCACGATCGACTTTGACGACTCCATCGATGCCGCCGCCATCGCCAAGGTACTGCGCGCCAACGGCATCGTGGACACGGAGCCGTACCGCAAACTGGGACGCAACCAGCTCCGCATCGCAACCTTCGTGGCGATCGAGCCGGCGGACGTCTCGGCCCTCCTGGAGTGCATCGACTACGTGGTGGGCGAGCTGAAGAAATAGTCTCCCCGCGCACCGCTGCCGCAGGCAGCGTCAGCTTTCGACGGCGTCGTCCGGACTCGTGTCCCGGACGGCGCCGTTCGACGTTCTGAAGGTGGACATTAGCGTCCGCCCAGAGGCGCCCGGTCCCGGACGGCCGAAACGCGTACTTAGCCCCGTCCGGGGGTCTCCGCGTCGGCGTCTGTTGGGGCATCATCCGGGCCGCCGTCGGAATCCTCTGTGGACCCCTCCGGGGAAGCCTCCGGCTCGTCCTTCTCCTCCGTGGTGCCAGCGGTTGGTTCGGACGCGCCGTCCAGGGGTGCACCGGTTTGGGGTGCACCCTCGTCAGCCGCGTCATCGTCCTGGGCATCCTCCGGCCGGACACGCTCCGCCCACGGAACCCATTCCGGCGCCAGGATCGAGTCGTCGGACGGCAGCAGGCCCAGTTCGTTTACCGTGACCACCTTGGACCGCGAATTGCGTGTGAGCACGGCGTACCACTGCCACCCGACGTAACCGGGCAGCCTGGATTCGAAGAGGTGGGTCACCAGGCGGTCACCCTCCGTGCGCGCTGCCAGGTGTTCGCCGATCTCCGACGCCTTGGCGATGCCTTCGATGGCGGTCCGGGCCACGTCAACGGCAGCTGCCAGGACGGCGTCCGGTTTGCCGGTGCGCCAGACCGGGACACCGGTTCGCTTTTTGGGCGCCTTCGGCTCTGCCTTTGGTGCGGCCTGTTCAGGTTCCGGGTTCATGAGGACTAGGCGTCCAGCTCGTCGGCAACCTTACGCAGGGCGGCGGCGATGGCCTTGCCCTTGTTACCGTCCGGGTACTTGCCTGCTGACAGGGTGCCGGACAGGTTGTCCAGCACCGTCACGAGATCCTGCACCACAGGCGCGAGGTCCCTGGCGTTGGGCCGCTTGGCCTTGGCGATGGACGGCGTCTTGTCCAGGACACGCAGGCCCAGCGCCTGGGCGCCCTTGCGGCCGTCAGCCACACCGAACTCGACCCGGGTGCCGGCCTTCAGTTCGGTGACGCCCCCGGGCAGCGCCGACTTGGGGAGGAACACTTCCTGGCCGTCCTCGCCCGCGAGGAATCCGAAACCCTTGTCCTTGTCATACCACTTGACTTTGCCGGTAGGCACCTGTTCAACCTTCTTCGTTCTGACTGTCTAGACATGTCCGGCAATCACCGCATCCGCACCGGTGTGCGGGTTCAGGGTATGACTGCCTGGTCCATGTTGGTCTGCTCCTTCAAGGTTATCCTGACTGGCTCGGGATTCCTGCTTCTGAGGCGCAGTCGCGGCCGGACTGTTAGCGTTACGTGCATGATACCCACGCGTTTCCGGCGTCCCCTGACGGTCGCCGCAGCGGTCCTGGCAGTGCTTTC
The DNA here is from genome assembly GCF_057655195.1 of Arthrobacter sp. Soil_N43. NCBI lineage: Bacteria > Bacillati > Actinomycetota > Actinomycetes > Micrococcales > Micrococcaceae > Arthrobacter > Arthrobacter sp. Soil_N43. The sequence goes on along the minus strand of NZ_JBDGML010000092.1, from coordinate 43,907 downwards.
CCTGGCGGCCGTGGGAACGGTGATGGCGATGGCCTACGGCGGCCAGGCCGCTCCTGCCCCGATAACCTCCACTGCTCTCTATGGGCTTCCGCTCGCTTTCGTCCTGGTGTTCGTGCTCGTGATCGACAGTATTGCAGCACGGCGCCGGGCAGGAAACGGCGGCGGGCGGTAACGTTGGACTGATGTCCCTTATTCGCGCGCTCAGCAAGGAACTGGAGGCACGCAGCGACGCATCGTTGCGGGCCCTGTTCGTCGCGCGACCGGACCTGATGTCGCCGGGCGTACCGGATTTCGCGGCGCTGGCGGCCCGTGCAAGCGCCCGGGTCAGCGTGCAGCGGGCTCTGGAACGCCTCAACCGGCCTCAAATGCAGGTGCTGGAGACCCTTCACCTTTGCACGAACACCGATACCGGGCATAGCGCGTCGGCCGCGGGCGTCAAGAAACTGATCGCAGGCGCTTCTTTGGCCGCTGTGGAACGCATCCTGCTCTCGCTCCAGGAGCTGGCGCTGGTCCACCGTGCCGAGCCCCCTCACACTGCCAGCCCATCTGCCCATCGGCAGCGTTTCTACCTGCCGGTCGGCAGCCTGAAGGACGTCGTGGGAATTTATCCCGCCGGGCTGGGCCGCAGCTACACCGAACTGGTCCGGCTGCAGCCGGCGTTCGCCCAGCGCGTCGTCCAGCTGGTCGGCGAACTGCACCGCACCGGTGCGGCGATCCAGCCGGCCACCACCCCGATGGAGGCAGCGCTGGCGCTGCAGCACTGGACCTCCTCGCCGGAGGCCTTGCGTGCCATCCTCGCCACGGCACCGGAACGCACGACGGCGCTGCTCGCCCGGTTCAGCAATTGGGCCATGGGGGCGGTCCCCCAGGCGCAGCGGAAAGCATCCGTCATCGGCGAGGGGCACGACGTCGGGCCGGTGGACTGGCTGCTGGCCCGGGGCCTGCTCGTGCCGCTGGACGCGGCGCACGTTGAACTGCCCCACAGCGTCGGGATCTCCCTCCGGGGCGGCGCCGTGATCGACAATTTCTCCCTCACTCCTCCCAAGCCCACGCTGGGAACCACCACCGCATCCCTCCGCCGCAACGCCGCCCTGGGCGCAATCGCCGAAACGCTGCGGCTCACCGGGGAGCTGCTGCATGCGGTCCGGGAGCAGCCACTGGCCACGCTGCGAAGCGGCGGGGTGGGCATTCGCGAAATGCGACGGCTTGCCGATGCCTTGCGGGCGGACCAGCATACGGCCGCCGTCCTTCTGGAGTTCTGTGCCCTCTCGGGGCTGGTCCGGCTGGATGTGGACAGCTCCTGCTGGGTTCAGCCGCCCGACCTGGAGTGGCTGGGACTGCCCCGCCAGGAACAGTGGCTGTGGCTCGTCAATGCGTGGCTTGCCAGCGAGCGCGCCCCCTCCCTGGTGGGCCAGCCGATCAACGGCCAGCCCGCCGGACCGCCGAACCACCGCACACCTGCCGCGACCGTCGTCAATGCGCTGTCCGCCGAGGCCCAGCGGTCCGATGCGCCCGTGGTCCGCAAACGAATCCTGGAAATACTCCAGGAACTGACACTCGAAGCCCAAGCTCCGGACGGCACTGCTCCCGTCCTCAACGCCGACGCCGTGCTGCAGCGCGCCGAATGGCAGCAGCCGCGCATGACCCGGCGCTTCAGCTCGCTGATCCGCGGAGTCCTGGCGGAGGCAGAGCTGCTTGGCCTGATCGGGTCCGGCGCCCTCAGCCAGCTGGGGGCGGCCATCGCGGCCGACGCTCCGGACGACGCCATGGACATCCTCGGCGAACACCTGCCGGCCGCTCTGAACCATGTCCTGCTCCAGGCGGACCTCACCGCTGTTGCCCCGGGGTATCTCAGTCCGGAACTGAGCCAACAGCTGCAGCGGATGGCAGACGCCGAAGGGCAGGGTCCGGCCACCATCTACAGGTTCTCCGTGCAGTCCATCCGGCGGGCCCTGGACGCAGGACAGGACGCCGCCACGATCCTGGACTTCCTCCGAAAACACTCGGCCACCGCCGTTCCGCAGCCCCTGGAGTACCTCATCGAGGACACGGCCCAGCGGCACGGAAAGCTGCGCGTGGGCGCCGCGGGCAGCTTCATCCAGAGCGACGACGAAGCCGCGCTCGTGGAGCTGGCCGGCGAAGCCGCGGCGGCCTCGCTGAACCTGGTCCGGATCGCCCCCACGGTCCTGATCTCCCACGCACCGCCGCGGCAGACGGCGCTGGTGCTGCGCGGGCTGGGACTCTCACCCGCCGTCGAAGAACCGGATTCCGCCGTCGTGCGGCTGAACCGCACCGCACCCGTTGCCGGGGCGGGCGCACGCCCGGTATACAGTGCGCCGCGGACGGCTCCGCCCGACGCCGACATCACCGCCCAGCTCGCGGTGCTGCGCAGCCATGCGGCCGCGGCCAGCTCCAACGGCCACCGGCCGGGCGCCGCCCTCAACGGCGGCGAGGAAGCCACGCAGCTGGGGCTGGAGACCTTGAGGAAGGCCATCCGGCTCAAGCAGCGTGTCACCATGAACGTGGTGGACAGCCTCGGGAATGCGCGGCTGGAAACCGTTGTTCCGGTATCCGTAACCGGCGGACGCGTCCGCGTCTTTGACCCCGCGAAGGACACCGAGCGGGTGCTGTCCATCCACCGGATCATCGACATCGAAGCAACAGGGGAAATGCACCCGTGAAGGATTTCGCCGCGTGAACGACGGACCGCTGATTGTCCAAAGCGATAAGACCATCCTCCTGGAAGTCGACCACGAGCAGGCCACCGAAGCCAGGCACGCCATAGCGGCCTTCGCTGAACTGGAGCGCGCACCTGAGCACATGCACAGCTACCGGCTGACTCCCCTGGGTCTCTGGAACGCGCGGGCCGCGGGCCTCGACGCCGAAAAGGTCCTGGACACACTGCTCAAGTACTCCCGCTTCCCCGTGCCGCATTCGCTGCTCATCGACGTTGAAGAGACCATGTCCCGCTACGGGCGGCTGCGGCTGGAAAAGGATCCACAGCACGGCCTCGTCATGCGGACCAGCGACTACCCCGTCCTCGAGGAGGTCAGCCGCGCCAAGAAGATCCAGCCGCTGCTGGGACCGCGCATCGACGGTGAGACCGTGGTGGTCCACTCCTCCCAGCGCGGCCAGCTGAAGCAGCTGCTGCTCAAGATCGGCTGGCCCGCGGAGGACCTGGCCGGATATGTCGACGGCACACCCCATCCGATCATGCTGGACGAGTCCGGCTGGAAGCTGCGGCCGTACCAGCAGCTGGCGGCGGAGAACTTCTGGGCCGGTGGCAGCGGAGTGGTGGTGCTCCCCTGCGGCGCCGGCAAAACCCTGGTGGGGGCCGCGGCCATGGCCACCAGCTCCACCACCACGCTGATACTCGTCACCAACACCGTTTCCGCGCGCCAGTGGAAAGACGAGCTGCTCAAACGGACCTCACTCACGGAAGCCGAGATTGGCGAATACTCGGGCGCCGTCAAGGAAGTCCGGCCCGTCACCATTGCCACGTACCAGGTGCTCACCACCAAGCGCGGCGGACTGTATCCGCACCTCGAGCTCGTTGACGGGAACGACTGGGGCCTGATCATCTATGACGAGGTCCACCTTCTGCCCGCGCCGATTTTCCGGATGACGGCGGACCTGCAGGCCCGGCGCCGTCTGGGCCTCACGGCCACCCTTGTCCGCGAAGACGGCCGCGAGGGTGAAGTCTTCAGCCTCATCGGCCCAAAGCGCTACGACGCGCCGTGGAAGGACATCGAGGCGCAGGGTTACATCGCCCCCGCCGACTGCGTGGAGGTCCGCGTTGATCTGCCCCGCGACGAACGCGTCGCCTACGCCATGGCCGAGGACGCCGACAAATACCGGCTGTGCGCCACGTCGGAAACCAAGACCCTGGTGGCGGAGCAGCTGGTGGAAAAGCACCAGGGCGAACAGGTGCTGGTGATCGGCCAGTACATCGACCAGCTCGACGAGCTCGGCGAGCGCCTGAACGCACCGGTGATCAAGGGCGACACCTCCGTGAAGGAGCGCCAGAGACTCTTTGACGCATTCCGTGCCGGCGAGGTCCAGACGCTCGTCGTCTCCAAAGTGGCGAATTTCTCGATCGACCTTCCCGAGGCGTCCGTGGCCATCCAGGTGTCCGGTTCCTTCGGTTCCCGGCAGGAGGAGGCCCAGCGGCTCGGCCGGCTGCTGCGGCCCAAGCAGGACGGCAGGGCAGCGCGCTTCTACTCACTCGTGGCCCGGGACACCCTGGACCAGGACTTCGCCGCCAAACGCCAGCGGTTCCTGGCCGAACAGGGGTATGCGTACCGGATCATGGACGCCAAGGACGCCGGCGCCGTGGGATAGGCCCCACCGAACACACAACATTCATCCAGAAAACTCCCAGTTTCTGGGAGCATCATGGGAACTATGAAAAAGAACGGTGCCGAAGCCAAGCTGCTCGTGGTCGATGACGAACCCAACATCCGCGAGCTGTTGTCCACGTCGCTGCGCTTCGCCGGATTTGAAGTGGTGTCCGCCGGCAACGGGCGCGATGCCCTGGCCGCCGCCGAAGCCCACGCGCCGGACCTGGCCGTGCTGGACGTCATGCTCCCGGACATGGACGGCTTCACCGTCACGCGCCGGCTGCGCGCCGCGGGCAAGCACTTCCCCGTCCTCTTCCTGACTGCCAAGGACGATACCGAGGACAAGGTCACGGGACTCACCGTGGGCGGCGATGACTACGTCACCAAGCCGTTCAGCCTCGACGAGGTGGTCGCCCGGATCCGCGCGGTGCTGCGCCGCACCCAGCCCATGCTGGATGATGACGAGGCCGTCATCCGCGTTGACGACCTGGAGCTGGACGACGACGCCCACGAGGTGCGCCGCGGTGGCACCGTGATCGAGCTGTCCCCCACCGAGTTCAAGCTGCTCCGCTACCTGATGCTCAATCCCAACCGCGTCCTGTCCAAGGCGCAGATCCTGGACCACGTCTGGGAATACGACTTCAACGGCGACGCCTCGATCGTGGAGTCGTACATCTCCTACCTGCGCCGCAAGGTGGACATCGATCCCGAAGCGCCGGCCCTGATCCAGACTAAGCGCGGCGTGGGTTACGTCCTGCGGACAGCAGAAAAGCGCTGACATTGCTCGAGCGTTGGAAGTCCGCCACACTCCGGTCACAGCTGGTGGCCATCATCATGGCGCTGATGCTGGTAGCCCTCGCGGTGACGGGGGCGGGTACGCTGACGCTGCTGCGGACGTATCTTGAGGGCCAGGTGGACGACAAACTCCGGGCCGCCGTCCAGTCGGCCGAGCGGCAGCGGTCCTTCAACCAGCTGATCGCGCCGAACCCTGTGGTCCCCACCGACTACACCGTCACGGTCTATTACCCCGGTTCTGTGGCAAGCAATCTGGACGGCAAGCCCGACCGCCCGGCCATCGATTCCATCTCCCTGGATGAAGCCCGGCAACGCGGGCTGAAGCCCTATCAGGTCCGGGGCAGCGACGGCAAGAACTGGCGCGTGGTCGCGGTGAGCGTGGTCGACAGCGACCAGGAGCGGGCTGTCGTGGTTGTCGGGCTGCCGCTCTCTCCGGTGGACGAAGTACTGCGCCATGCCACACTCGTGGTCGGTGGCGTGGGCCTGCTGGCCATGATCCTGGCCTCCTTTATCGCGTCCTGGACCGTGACCAGGTCGTTCAGGCCGCTGGCCCGGGTCGAAAAGACAGCTGCAGCCATTGCGGCCGGGGACCTGTCGCGCCGCGTGGCAGTGGAAAACCCTGCCACCGAGGTGGGCCGCCTTGGACGGTCGCTGAATGCCATGCTCGCCCACATCGAGGCCGCCTTTGCCGCCCGGATGGCCTCGGAGGACCGGATGCGGCGCTTCGCGGCGGACGCATCCCATGAACTGCGGACTCCGCTGGTGACCATCAGGGGCTACTCGGAGCTCTATCGCCACGGTGCCCTGCAGTCCGACGAGGACATTGCCAGTGCCATGGGCCGGATCGAGAGCGAGGCCAAGCGGATGGGCTCCATGGTGGAGGACCTGCTCCTGCTTGCCCGGCTGGACGAGCAGCGGCCGCTGCAGCAGAAGCCTGTAGACCTGCAGCTGCTCGCCCATGACGCCGTCGTGGATACCCAGGCCAGCGACAGGGCCCGCAGTATCACGCTGCTGGGACTCGACGGTGGAAACGCCGTGCCTGCTCCCGTGCTCGGCGATGAGGCAAAGCTCCGCCAGGTGGTGGGCAACCTCGTGGGCAACGCCCTCCGGTACACGCCCGAAGGGACGCCGATCGAACTCGCCGTCGGCGTACGGACGGGTGAGGATGGGGAACGGCGGGCTGTACTCGAAGTCCGCGACCACGGACCCGGCATTCCGGACAGTGAAGCGCCGAAGATCTTCGAACGCTTCTACCGGTCGGACACGTCCCGCACGCGCGACACCGGCGGCAGCGGCCTGGGCCTGGCGATCGTGGCCGCCATCGTGGGCTCACACGGCGGCTCCGTCCGGGTGAACGCCACCGAGGGCGGCGGGGCCACGCTGGTGGTCAGCCTTCCCCTCCGGGACGAATCACGGGAAGCCCCCAGCGGGGACGGGGCGAGCGAGGATCTCGGAAGCAGGGACGACGGGCCGGACCGGGGAAGCCACGGCGGCGGGCAGGTTATCCACATATAGGGATTTCCTGTAGTGGCTGGGATGGCCGTGTTCGTAGGCTCGACCCAGCGGGCCGGACCGCCTGCCCGCCACCGGTTATCCAGTGCCGGTCCAACGCGCGTCGAGAGGCACCAGCCATGAGCATCATTTCCGTCGATACCGAACTCCTCCAGGTGAAGTCAGCAAACGTCAAGGCCACCGTCGACCGCATCAGCGCCGACGTGCAGGCGATGAAACTCGGCCTGGACGAACTCCAGGCCACATGGCGGGGTTCGGCAGCCACCAACTTCCAGGCGCTTGTCACCGAGTGGACCCTGACGCAGGGGAAGGTCGAAGCGTCCCTGGCCTCCATCAACCTCGCGTTGTCCTCCGCGGCCTCCACGTACGCACAGGCGGAGCAAGGCAACGCCCAGCGCTTCAGCTACTAGCCTGTCAGGCCTCCGGCGTGCCTTGGTGGAAGCGGAGGCGCCACTGTCCGCCGTCGAGGACCCACACGGAGCTCCGAAGAGCGGCACCGTCGCGTGAGTGGCTGCGGTAGGTCAGCAGGATGGTGTCCGCGCCGATCCGCTCGGCACCAATCAGTTCCAGCTCCATCGGGCTGCCGGGGCTTTCCTCCAGCGACATCATCATGGCGTCGCGGGTCCAGACCCTACCGGAGCTGCCGATCTCCATGAACTCCGGATGCAGGAGCACGCCTATCCGGCCAATATCGCTGCGTACGTCCGGGCGGAGAAGCTCACGTTCCAGCGCCTCGACGGTCTGTTCCGGGCTCGGGTTGCTGCCCCGCGGCGCGGCGAATGCGTCCGCATCCAGCTCGCTGAAAAGGTCCGGCTCCGGTTCGCTGAAATAGTCAGGCTCCGGTTGGCCGAAAAGGTCCAGTTCCGGTTCGCTGGAAAAGTCCGGTTCTTGGGTCTCATCGGAGTCCTCGCCGCCAGCCGGTGCGCCGGGGGCATCCGCTCCTCGGAAGCCTGGCCCGGACCGTGCGGCGACTCCCTGCTGGTAGGCCAGGGCAACGGCCCGGGCGCGCTCGTCCGCTGCCTCGTTGAGGTCGTGGCCGGCGTGGCCCCTGACCCATTCGAAGGTGTACTTCCGCCCCACCAGTTCCCTGTCGATGTCCTTGAGGAGGTCCACGTTCAACACCGGCTTGCCGTCGGCCTTGCGCCAGCCCTTGCGCTTCCAGCCCGGCATCCATTTGGTGATGCAGTTGATGACGTACTGGCTGTCGCAGAGGATGTGCAGGTCCTCCTGCGGGACATGGGCCGTGGCGCGGAACAGGTCCAGCACAGCCATGAGCTCACCCTGGTTGTTCGTTCCGTGCGGCCACCCTCCGGCGCGCCAGCAATCGTCGTTCACATACCAGGCCCATCCGGCCGGACCGGGATTTCCTAAGGCCGAACCGTCGGCCGCTGCTGTAATCGTCACGAATCCATCCTGCCAGACCCTGCCGACACTGAAATTCAGCCTCCCGCTGGAACGGGGCGCCGCACCTTCCGGCACTCGCAGGCGGCGCCGTTAACGAGCAGCGGCGGCCCCACCCTAAGGTGGGACCGCCGCCGCCTGACGCGTGCTTCACCGGGAAGCTTCAGCGAATGGACGTCCGGGGGTTAGAAACCGCCCATGCCGCCCATCTCGTCGCCGCCGCCCATGGCCGGAGCGTTCTTCTCCGGCTTGTCGGCAACGACTGCCTCGGTGGTGAGGAACAGTCCGGCAATGGAAGCCGCGTTCTGCAGGGCAGAGCGGGTTACCTTGACGGGGTCGTTGATGCCGGCAGCCAGCAGGTCGACGTACTCGCCGGTTGCGGCGTTCAGGCCGTGGCCTGCGGGCAGGCCGCGGACCTTGTCGACCACAACGCCAGGCTCGAGGCCGGCGTTGAAGGCGATCTGCTTCAGCGGAGCATCGATGGCAACGCGGACGATGTTCGCACCGGTTGCTTCGTCGCCGGTCAGGTTCAGGTTGGCGAATGCCTTGAGGCCTGCCTGGATCAGGGCAACGCCACCGCCGGCGACGATGCCCTCTTCAACAGCAGCCTTCGCGTTGCGGACGGCGTCCTCGATGCGGTGCTTGCGTTCCTTGAGCTCAACCTCGGTTGCGGCACCGGCCTTGATGACTGCAACGCCGCCGGCCAGCTTGGCCAGGCGCTCCTGCAGCTTCTCGCGGTCGTAGTCGGAGTCGGAGTTTTCGATCTCGGCGCGGATCTGGGAAACGCGGCCGGCGATCTGGTCGGCGTCGCCGGCACCTTCGACGATGGTGGTCTCGTCCTTGGTGACAACCACCTTGCGGGCGCGGCCCAGGAGTTCGAGGCCAGCGGTCTCGAGCTTGAGGCCAACTTCCTCGGCGATGACCTGGCCACCGGTGAGGATGGCGATGTCGGCGAGCTGGGCCTTGCGGCGGTCACCGAAGCCCGGAGCCTTGACGGCAACGGACTTGAAGGTGCCGCGGATCTTGTTGACGATCAGGGTGGCCAGGGCCTCGCCCTCGATGTCTTCGGCAATGATCAGCAGCGGCTTGCTGGACTGCATGACCTTTTCGAGGACAGCAACCAGTTCCTTGACGTTGGAGATCTTGGAGTTGACGATCAGGATGTACGGGTCCTCAAGGACCGTTTCCTGGCGCTCGGTGTCCGTGACGAAGTATGCGGAGATGTAGCCCTTGTCGAAGCGCATGCCTTCGGTGAGCTCAAGCTCCAGGCCGAAGGTGTTGGACTCCTCAACGGTGATGACACCTTCCTTGCCGACCTTGTCGAGGGCCTCGGCAATGAGGGCGCCGATTTCGTCGTCACCGGCGGAGATGGAGGCCGTGGCGGCGATCTCTTCCTTGGTTTCGATTTCCTTGGCGTTGTCCAGCAGTTCGCGGGTTACCGCTTCAACTGCCTTCTCGATGCCGCGCTTGAGGGACAGCGGGTCAGCGCCGGCCGCGACGTTGCGCAGGCCTTCCTTGACGAGGGCCTGGGCCAGCACGGTTGCGGTAGTGGTGCCGTCGCCAGCGACGTCATCCGTCTTCTTGGCAACTTCCTTAACCAGCTCGGCGCCGATCTTCTCGTAAGGATCGTCCAGCTCGATCTCCTTGGCGATGGAAACACCATCGTTGGTGATCGTGGGGGCGCCCCACTTCTTTTCGAGGACGACGTTGCGTCCACGCGGGCCGAGGGTGACCTTGACGGCGTCGGCGAGGATGTTCAGGCCCCGCTCAAGACCGCGGCGTGCCTCTTCATCAAATGCAATGATCTTGGCCATAACGGCAGTAGTCCTTTCGGGACAGTCGTTAAGAATGAACCTTGCTGCGGTGCCCGCGACGGACGATCGTTCCTGCAGGCCTCTGTACGCCGGCAGTCCGGATCTCACCCCAACCAGGTATTTCTTCGCTCCATACTCGGCCGCTGACCTCGCTGGCGGCCTGGGCCGGGCGACGCGGTTAGCAGTCGATATGCAGGAGTGCTAATCAATAATTAGCACTCCCCCGGGGAGAGTGCAAGCAGTGGCCGCGAAAACCGGGCCGCTCCCGGGGCGGCTTCGCTGCCAGCGATCAGCCCGCCGCCCGGCTCGCTGTTTCGCTGCCGGTGAGTTTCGCCCTGTTGTCCGCGCCGTAGGTGAACACCATGTACTTGGCCACCGTCACGTCGCCGTTCGCATCGAACCGGACCGGGCCTGACTCGCCGTCATAGTCCACGGCCGTTCCCGCCCTGACGCCCGCCAGGCACTCCTTGTACGTCCCGCATACCGCGGGCTTGCCTGCCGGCTGGGGGCCCGCGGCGGCGGAGCCCCCGGATACGGCGATGAGTTTCGCGGCCACGGAGGCGCCGGCGTCGTCATCGGCCGCGGCGGCCGCCAGTGCTGCGAGGTTGACCGCATCGTAGGTCTCCGCAGCGAAGGTCATGTCTTTGAGGTTCTTGTCCACGGCCACGAGTTCGCCCTGCAGATGGGCCGAGGGGAACACCCCGGAGACGATTCCGCGGGCGCCCTCCAGCGCCCGGGAACCGAGGTCCGAACCGTATTGCCTGAAGGCACCGTCTGCCAGGATCAGCTGCTTCCCCGACAGTCCCGCGTTGTGGAGTTCTGCGATGGCGCCCTGCGCACCCCCGCGGGCAACGACGACGACGGCGTCCGGGGAGGCATCCGCGGCAGCCGCCGCGGCCTTCTGGGCATCGCCCGCCTTGAAGCCCGCCGTGGTCACCGGCTCGAGCCCGGCACCCTTCGCGGAGGTCGAGACGGCCGCCGACACGTCCGTGCCATAGACGCCCTCCTCGTGGACGACGGCAAGGCTCTTGGCGCCGCCGTCCTTGGCCAGTTTCACCAGCACGGCAGCCTGGGCGGCGTCGGCCGCCGCGGTGCGGAAGTAGTACCCGCCGCTCCGGTACTGGCTCAGCTCGCCTGCCGTGTTGGCGGGCGAGATGAGCGCGACTTTGGCCTTGGACAGCACGTCGATGGCGGCGGGGGCGCGGCTGGAATCGGTGGGCCCGATCACCACGTCGGCCTTGGCGTCCACTAGTTCCCGCGCCTGCGCGCCGACGTCACCGCCGATCTTTTCCGGCAACAGCTCGACGGGCCTGCCTTTGTGGCCTCCGGCCGCGTTGATCTCCTGCACGGCCAGCTTGGCGGCTGCCAGCTGGGCGCCGTTCAGGAAGGCCTGCGTTCCAGTGCTGTCCAGGATCAGGCCGATCCGGAAGGTGCCGTCGCCGCTGGCTTCCACTGACGCAGTCCGGGCGTTGTCGGCTGACCCAGAGCACGCGCCCAGCACCAACACGGCAGCAGCACACCAGGCAGCAGTACCCCAAGCCGTAGTACCCCAGGCTGCGGTGCGGGCGGACCCCGTGGTTCCCGTCCGCCGTCGGGCGGTCACTTGGGCAAGCCTCCGCACGGCGCGGGCAGCCACTAGGCGGGCCGGACGTTTTCGGCCTGCGGGCCCTTTTCGCCTTCGCCGACCTCGAGCTCAACCCGCTGGCCTTCCTCGAGGGCGCGGTAGCCGTCCACCTGGATGGCGGACCAGTGCACGAAGACGTCGTCGCCCGTGCCGTCAACGGTTATGAAGCCGTAGCCCTTTTCAGCGTTGAACCACTTCACGGTTCCCAATGCCATGATCTCCACACTTTCAGATTGCTTCCGTAAGGCCCACTTCAGTGTGTGCCGTGAATTACGCGCCGAAGACTCAAAATCACTCTATCCACTGCGCCCCTGCGCGAGGCAGACGGACAGCCGGACCCGGGCTCAATAGTTATTCAGGCGTAACCCACAACGTCACTGGAAGCCGGGTCCCAGCACCACGGCAACGGATGTCTCGAATCCTGCGCTCTCCACGAGTGTGGTGATGTTCAGCAGCTCCCCGAGGGCCTCGGCCCTGGCTTTGCTCTCCGCACCGGAGTAGAAGATGACGGACTCCTGCTGCGGTGCGCCCTGCCAGTTCGCGACCTGGCCCAGGGTCCACCCGTCGGACTGGAGGGTGGCGCCGACGCGGCCCGCCAGGCCGGATGTCAGCGTGCCGTTGTAGACCGAGACAGGGAGTGCCTTGTCCACGTCTGAGGCGAGCGGTTCGACGGATGCCGGATCGGATGCGGGGGCCGATGGGGATGCGTCCGCCGATGAATCATCGGACGGCAACGGGTCATCGGACGCCGGGGCGTTGGCCGCCGAGGCGCCGGATGTGCTCGCGGCCGCGGAGGGCGTGGCCGAGGTGCCGGCGGACGGCGAGACGGCCGCATCTTTGGCTGACGACGGGCCGGCAGCGGCGTCGAAGCCGAGCTGGGGAAGCAGGACAAACGAGGCCAGGCCAACGGCAAGGGCACCGGTTCCCACGCTCAGCACGGGCCACAGACGCGGGCGCCTGGCTGCCGCCTCGGAGCGGTGTACGCCCTGCCGGGAAGTGACCTCGGGGACCCTGTCGAATTCGTCCCGGGCATAGTTGGTCATGGTAAAAGTGACGTCCTTGTTGGTCTTTGCCGGCAGTTCGGCACTGGCGGTTACGCGTCGGACCCCAAACGGCGTGCAGTGCGGGCCCGCTGACGTGACGTACGTAGTCTACGCAATCTCTTGACCAGCATGGGGTCGTGCGCCAGCGCATGCTCGGTATCGATGAGGGCGTTAAGGATCTGGTAGTAGTGCGTCGCGGAGAGGTCGAACAGCTCCCGGATGGCCTGCTCCTTGGCTCCAGCGTACTTCCACCACTGCCGCTCCAGCGCCAGGATCTGCTGCTCCCGCTCGCTCAGCGGCGAGTCCCTCAGCTGGAAGTCATCCAGCAATGACCCGCGCCGCGGCCCGGTGGCCGCCTCCGCGCCTGCCGCCGTGGACTGCTCCGCGAGATGCTCCTGCAACGGCTCGGCCACTGCGCACTCCTTCGCTGATTTCGGTGAAAAGTCCAGCCTCCATGTTACGGAGTAATAACAGCATTGTCATTTACGCCGCGTTACGCGGTGCGGCCGCCGCTGGGAGAATGATCGGTGTGACTGAACCTGAACCCCTCTTCGAACTGCTGCCGTCCGACGCGGCGGGCCCGGGATTCGCTGCGATGGCAGGGATGCCGCTGGAGGACCTCGTGGCCGGTGACTGGGCCCGGGCGCTGGCCGGGGTGGAGGACGAACTGAGGTCGGTCCTTTCCTTCCTGGCAGGCGAGGTGGCGGCGGGACATCAGGTGCTGCCGTCGCCATCGAACGTCCTGAGGGCATTTCGGCGGCCGCTGGCGGACGTGCGGGTGCTGATCGTGGGCCAGGACCCGTACCCGACTCCGGGCCACGCGGTGGGTCTGGCCTTTTCCGTGGACGGCCGGACACGGCCCATCCCCCGCAGCCTGGCCAACATCTACAAGGAGCTGGAGTCGGACCTGGGGTACCCCGCGAGGGTCCACGGCGACCTCGGTTCCTGGGCAGACCAGGGCGTGCTCCTGCTCAACAGGGTCCTGAGCGTCCGTGAGGGCGCTGCAGGATCGCACCGCGGCAAGGGCTGGGAGATCATCACGACGGCGGCGGTTTCCGCCGTGGCCGCCCGCCGCACGGCCGACGGCGGCAGGCCCCCGTTGGTGGCGGTCCTGTGGGGAAAGGACGCCCAGGGCATGCTCCCGTTGCTGGGCGAAACCCCCGTGGTGGCCAGCGTCCACCCCAGCCCGCTGTCAGCCTCCCGCGGCTTCTTTGGTTCGCGGCCGTTCAGCCGCGCCAACACCCTGCTCGCAGAGCAAGGTGCCGGCGCGGTGGACTGGGAACTTCCGGCGCTGGCTCCGGCAGCAGGGGCTACTGGCAGGTCAACGGCTGGCCGCTGAGCGTCTGGCCCGCGATGCGCACATGGCGTGACGCGGCGTATCCGCTCTTCACCACCCATTGGTTGGCCGGGGAGCCGCGGAATGTGTACTGCGCGTTGGTGCCAGCGCAGTTGATCGGACGCACCTGGCCGTTGGGCATCCACTCGCCGCCGTCCGCGAGGCAGTTCACCTGGTTGTCGGCTCCGCTTGCCTGGTAGCTGGTCCAGGCACAGAGGCCTCCGAACTCGCCGTTGACCGTAAAACTGACGTTTTGGTACGTCCGGCCGCCGGCCCGCAGCACGTCGCTGCGGTTGCCGTCGCTGTCAACCGTGGTGATCAGCACCTCCACGTTCTGGTCCGGCTGGTCCCCCGCGAAAATCTCGCCGCCGCCGGCGGGCAGTACCCCGGACGGCCCGGTTCTGCCGTCGTCGGGATACCGGCTGCTCCATTCGAACTTCGCCACGGGCCTGCCGTTGGCCGCCGGCGGCGCAACCGTTGTCCGGACCTGCGTGTTGCCGTGGTGGAATCCGTCAGTGATCGCCTGGAACGGCTTCCCGAAGGGAGCCACCGGGTTGGCGTCAGTGAAGGGGCCCGGATAGGCCTGGCCGTCCACGACGTTGGTCGCGCGCACGCCCACGGTGTACGTGCCGTTGTTCGCCAGCCCCGGGATGACCCTGTTGGAAGGCACGGCAGCGACCGGGCCCCCGTTCACCCGGTACTCATAAACGGTTTCCCCCGCAGCGGCGCCGCCGGTGGCGGCCGGCGCGGTGAATGCCAGCTGGGCGCTGTTGTCCCGCGGTTCCGCTCGCAGCCCGTTGACCGGACCCGGAGCCCCCACGGCCCGCCGGGGATCGGACGGCGCGCTGGCGCCCGAATATCCGGCCTTGTTCCGGGCGGCCACCGTAAAGGTGTAGCCGGCGTCGGAGTTGCCGACGGTGAAGACGGCAGTGGTCCGCCCACCTCCAACCACCTGCGACGCGTCCGGCGAACCGGGATGGGAGGACACCACCGTGTACTCGGACACGGCATCGCCGTTGCCGTCCGGCGCGACCCAGTTGACCTGGATGACCGAGGTGCTGGCCCCCGACGTTGCGAGCGTGCTGCTCGGCCGGCCGGGAACGGCAGGCACGCCGGCCGGGATCTCGGCGGCCGAGAACGGGCTCCAGTCCGACGGCGTGGGGGCCTTGTTCTTCGCCCGCACCTGCACGCGGTACGACGTGCCGTTGGCCAGGCCGGTCCAGGTGTAGCTCAGGCCGGGGCCGGCCGTCCGCAGAGCTGCACCCGCCGGCGGGGCCGGCGAGATCTGGAGTTCGTAGCCGCTGACCGGCGAGCCCGTGGTCCTGGCCGCCGGCCAGCTGACCTTAAGCTGTTTGTCCCCGAACTGCAGCGTCGGCGCCTGGGGCGCCTCGGGCCGCTGATCCGGGCGTGCAGGCGCGGAGGGCGCCGAGGCTTCCGATTCTCCGATGCCGTTCACGGCGACCACGCTGAAGGTGTATTCGACGTCGTTGGTCAGCGACCCGATGGTGCAGGTGTTGGCGGGGCACAGCTTCGAAACGCCGTTGGTACCGGTCACCCTGTAGCCGGTGATGGCTGATCCGTTGGCAGCTGGCGGCGTCCACGTCAGCACCACGGTGCTGTCCCGCACCTCGGTGGCCACGGGGGTCCCCGGCCTGTCCGGCTTCGCCTTGACCGTCAGCCTGATGCGGCCCTCGGCCTGGCGCCGGGGGTCGGCCGTTTTGTCCTGAACCCGGTATTTCACCACCATGGTTCCCACGAACGAATCCGCGGGGCGGACGTCCACCGCATCCCCTGACACGGTGGCGCTGCCGTTGCCCGTCTCCACGGCTGCGCTGACGAGTTTCAGAGGGGCGTCGGGGAACGGGCTGACGTCGTTGGCCAGCACCCGGACCTGCCGCGCTTCACCGGCCCTGGCCTCGGCCACCTCGTCGTCGTTGGCCACCGGCAGCGGACGGAGCGACGGCGTCAGCTCAACCTGGACCGCCGCCTGGGCCGAAAGGCCGCGGGGGTCCGTCACAGTCAGCTGCAGCGCGCCGCCCGGCTCCGGCGCATCGGCGTCGGCCCTGATTCTCAAAGACATTCCCTGCACGCTGGCAGTGACTCCCCGGGGAGGCTGGCCACCCAGCGCGACCTTCAGTTTCCCGCTGTCAGCGGGGTCCGGATCCGACACCAGGGGCTCGAGGTCCACCACCGTTTCCTCCCCCTTGACCACGGCGGCGCGGGTGGAGGACACGGCCGGCGGGTGGTTTCGGTTCGGATCCGGCAGCACGTTGATGCCCACTGTCAGCACCGAGGTCAACGTGCCGGGCGCGTCGACCGGACCGTCGGCCACCTCGAACGTCAGCGACGCCGGCCCGGCGTAGTCGTCGGCGGAAGTGAAAACCAGGGACGTTGCATCCTTCACCAGCGGCTTTCCGTTGCCGGCAACCGCCGAAACGCGGGAGTCCACCGTGATCCTGGGGGTGCGGCCCTGGCGGACCACCACGGCGTCCTCCAGGTCGACCGCCAGTTCCGCGCCGCTCACCACTTCCAGGGGTGCAGGGCTCTTGAGCGCAGGGCGCTGTTCGGAGGTGCCGGGCACGTGGATGAACGCCGTGGATGCCAGCCCGTCGAGGTCCGTGACGGTGTAGGGGATGATCCGGGGTGCGGGCAGCAACGTGATGTTGACACGGCCGTCAGCGCGCACGGCGGCGTCGGTGGTTCCTGCGGCCAGGAGCACCTTGAGGTCGGAGGTTACGCCGTCGGGGTCCACGTCGTTCGTCAGAACGGGAACGTCCACCGCGGACTTCCCCAGCGTCTCGGCGAAGGACACCCGGTCGTCGCGGGAAACCGGCGCTTTCCTCGGCGCGGCGGGGGTGACATCGACCTTGACGGTGCCCGTAGCCTGGCCTCCCCTGCCGTCGGAAATCCGGTAGCGGATCACGACGGCGCCCGTGGCGGCCGGCGCTGTGAACCTCACCTTTCCGTCTTCCACGGACGCGTTGAGCGCCGCCTCCGCTTCAGTCCCGCCCCGGACGAGGGCCAACGCATCGCCGTCTGGATCTGAATCGTTGTGCAGCACGTCGATGGCGACGTCTCTGTTGGGTTGGACGGCCAGGGCGTCGTCGGCCGCCACGGGCTGCTGGTTGGCGCCGGCGGCGGGACCGATGCCTACCGCCACGGTGGCTGTGCTGCGTACCCCGAACGGGTCCTCCACAACGTAGCTGAAGGCATCCTGGCCGGAGGCTTTCGCAGCGGCTGTGTAGTCCACGTAGGTGGCGCCGACGGTGACGGTTCCGGAGGCGGGGGCCTTGTCCAGCCCGACCAGTGACACGGAGTCGCCGTCGGGGTCTATGCCCTCCAGGGGAACGTGGATGCGGGTGGTGCGGCCGGCGATCGTGCGGGCCGTCAGGTTCTTCGGTTCCGGCCGGGAATTCTGGTCCGCGCCGCCGCCTTTGATCCGGATGGTGACCTGCGCGGAGGCCTCCTGTCCGTCCGGACCCTGCACCACGTAGATGCCGTGCACAGTCTTCGCGGTGGGTCCGGCCTTGAACCGCAGGACGTCACCGGAAATGCCCAGCATGCCGTCCGCCGCTTCCACTGTTTGCGCGAGCTGCGGTTTCAGCGTCAGCGCCGCGCCGTCGGGATGGCCGTCATTGGCCAGCACGTTGACCGTTGCCACGTCGTTGGCGCGCACGGTGATTTCATCCGGGACAGCGCGCGGCGGCCGCAAGCGGGCCGGGGCGGGCACCGGCTGCACCGTCACCTCACCCACGGCGCTCTGCTGCCCGTTGGACACCGTGTACGTGATGACGGCGGGCGCCGCCAGGCCCCGCGCATCGGTGATCTTCAGGACGCTGTGGTCCAGGACTGCAACGGACAGCGGCGATCCGTAGGGAACGTTGACCGATTGGATGACCAGCACGCCGTCCGCGGGGTCGACGTCGTTGGCCAACGCATCCACAAGGGTCTGGCCGCCGTGCGGAAGCCGCGCGACGTCCCGGACTGCCACCGGGGCACCGGACCCGCCGTTGGTGACATCGATCCTGACGAGGCCAAGCTGGCTCGCCGGTCCGTTGGTCACCTGGTAGGTGACGTAATAAGTGCCCGCCGAAGCGGCGTTGAAAACGAAGGTCCCGGCGTCGTAACGGGGGGACACCCTGGCCGCGGGCGGTCCTTCGATCCTCGCCAGCCTGAGGGTGGAACCGGCGGGGTCGAAGTCGTTCTCCAGGGGGGATATCACTGCGTCCTGGCCTGCGACGGCGCTTATGTGGTCAGGGTTTGCCACCGGCGGCAGGGTTCCGCGTGCCAGCACCTCCACGGTGACCTTGCCCTCGCTTTCGGTCCGGCCATCGGATACCCGCAGGGTTACCTCCTTGCGGCCGAGGGTGGTTCCGACGTCCTGGAACTGCAACAGTCCGTCCGGCCGCACCTGGACCTGGTCATCGCCGTTGCCCGCTGATGCTGCCTTCAGGAAAAGATCATCGCCGTCCGGATCAGTCCAGTCCGTCAGGACATCCTGGCTGACGGACTTTCCCTGTTCGAGCAGGATGACGGTCCTGCGCTTTTGCGTCGGCGGGCCGTTCTCCGAGTCCTTCCGCACGGCAAGGGTGACCTTGGCCTGGGCGCTCTTGCCGCGTCCGTCGTCCACCTGGTAGGCGAATTCGGAGGTTCCCGTGGTTCCTTCCGGGACGGCGATTTGCAGGGCAGATCCGTTGTAGATGGGTTGTGCCGTGGCGTTGCCAGGCCCGGAGCCCTGGACCTTCACGGTCAGCAGGTCACCGTCGGGGTCGGAATCGTTGTCCAGCGGGGTCAGCAGCGTGGTCTTGCCCGGCCGGACACCGAAGACGTCGTCCTGGGCATTGGGCGCGCGGTTGGGTTTGGTACGGTCCGGCAGCTGGTTCAGCGGATTCTGGTCGGCGGCGTCTTCCTTCTCCTCCTCCGAGCGATTCGGCGGCGCCTGCAGGTCCTGCCAGTTGTTGACGAGCTGCATGGTCTGCTGCACGAGCCAGACGTTGCCGCCGCTGGTGTCGTTGAGCACCACGACGCTGCGGTTCACCCTGAAGACCAGGTCCGATTCGCCGCCGGCCCCGGGCACATCGGTCAGCTTGTCTCCGCCGTCGTCGGTGCAGTCGCGCAGATAGACGTTGCTCTTGTTCCAGGCTGCGTGGACGCAGCCGTCCAGCTGCACCGGGCGCACGGGTTTTCCGTTCCTGCCTGCGGCCTTTACGGATGGCTCCACGCCGTCCAGCGGCTGCCCGATCAGGCTGTTCTGTGTTGCCACCGCCACGAAACTGCTGGCGGGTCCTGCCTGCTGCAGGCGCGCCCCCTTGCCGTCCGGGATGTCGACGGTCCTGCCGCCGGGTAGGAAGAGCCTGCCGGAATCGCTGTCGAGGAGCACGGCCTCGTTCCCCACTGTCGTGAGCTGAAGGTTCCTGGCGGCGGAAAAATCGGCGTACGAAGCGGTGGCCTTGTTTCCGGCGGTTCCGTCGGGTTCCACCGTTATGCGGCTGACCTCGTGGGCGGAGGGATCGGCAATGTAGGCAGCTCCGTCCGCTCCAATGAGGGCCTGCAGGTCCGGCGCCCCGGAAATCACCGGTTCTGAGGTTTTCCTGTCGAAGCCGCCCAGGCTGTCGGTCGAGGCCAGCCAGGCTTCGCCGGTTTCCGGGTCAGCGAAGACAAAGGCGCCCTGGCCCGCCGAGGCGGTGACGCCGTTGGGAAGCCTGACCGGTTCGCCCAGGCGCATGGCCGCCGGGTCCACAGGGGTCAGCGCGCTGCCCTCGTCCACGAACACCTCGCCGGCATGCTGTTGGATGTCGAAGCCCGCCCCCGGCGGCGTCACGCCGCCGTCCAGGGTCTTCGAGGGATAGTTGAGCCGGGCGGTCATCCCCATGCTTTTGTTGGTCACCCAGACGCCGCCGTCGTTGAGATCTACGTCGGCTGACTTGACCCCCGGATAGAGGATCGCCGCGGCCGCCACGACCGCCGTGACGGCGGACAGGCCCGTGGCCTGCAGCAGCCTCCCGCTCTTGGCGAAAAACCTACGTGGTTTTGGCATGGGAGTCCCCCGGTTGGCAGCAGTGAAGTTCCCGTCAATTAGACCAACACCCGCAGTAATCTAGCGAACCCGCAAGGCGGCGGAGGACGGCCCGCAGCGAACTTAGCCTAGGCTTACCTTCATGACTTCTCTTCCTGCCGCTACGTCCGCGACGCGGAAAACCCGTCCACAGATCAACCTGACCGTGCTGCGCCGTGAGCAGCTTTCGGCGCACATGGTCCGGATTGTCGCCGGCGGCGAGGGGTTCGCGGACTACGTCAACAACGACTTCGTGGACAGGTACGTCAAGATCGCCTTTCCGCAGTCCGGCGTGGCCTACCCCGAGCCCCTCGACCTGTGGGCCGTCCGCGAAACGATGCCGCGGGAGCAGTGGCCGTTCACGCGGACCTACACGATCCGCTGGGTGGACGTGGCCGCGCGCGAACTTGCCATCGACTTTGTCATCCACGGCGACGAGGGCCTGGCGGGTCCGTGGGCGGCGTCCGCCCAGCCCGGTGACAGCCTGGTCTTCACCGGCCCCGGAGGCGGCTACAACCCCGATCCTTCGGCGGACTGGATTCTGCTGGCCGGCGACGAAGCGGCCATCCCCGCCATTGCGGCCGTTATCGAGTCGCTGCCCGAGGACGCACGTGGGCTGGCCTTCCTCGAAGTGGACAGCGACGCCGATATCCAGCCGATTTCCGCTCCGGCCGGCCTCAAGGTGGCCTGGCTCCAGCGCAGGGGCGTGGCCGCGGGCGACAGCCACCTGCTGGTCAACGCTGTGCGGGAGTCAGCGTGGCCGGACGGCAGGGTGGATGTCTTTGCGCACGGCGAACGGGGCTACATGAAGGGCCTGCGCGAGGTGCTGTTCCGCGAGCGCGGCCTGGACCGCAACCAGGTATCGCTCTCGGGCTACTGGGCCAAGGGGCGGGTGGAGGACGACTTCCAGGCAGAGAAGAAGCTGCCGATCGGCAAGATCTAATCGGCAAGATCTAAAGATCTAGATCTGACCGATCCCGCCGGGCATCTCACCAAAGCCGGCCGGTCCGGCTAGCGGCGCCGCGCCCGCCGTCGTTCGTTGCTCGCCAGGCCCTTGGTGAGGGGCCGTGCCAGGGTGTCTCCAAGCACGATCCCGCCGGCCACGCCGAACACAATGGCCCCGGCGCTGAGCATCCCGCCGGCACCCAGCAGGATCTCGGATTCCTCGATGGTCAGCACATACATCGAGCGGAAAATGGTGAGCCCGGGCAGGAGGATCAGGCCGGCGGGCACGGCGACCACCAGCTGCGGGGCGCCCATTTTCAGCGCCACCACACGGGCGAGCAGGCCGATCACGACGGCCGCCACAGCCGGTGAAAAGCGCGGGCCGACGGCGAGTGATTCTGCAGCGATCAGTGCCAGGTGCCCGATGACGCCGACACCTGCCGTCGGAAGCAGCAGCTTCCAGTCCGTCTGTTCCGTGATGCCGATGGCCACGACGGCAATGGCCACCATGATCACCTGCGCCCACAGCGGATACGCGGGCGGGAAAGACTCCGTGACGTCGATGGGTTCCATGCCGATCCTGTCCCCCACCACGAACGCTACGGCGATCCCGGCAACGAGCGCCCCGAACGTCAGCAGCGTGGACAGGAACCGGCCTGCCGCCGTGACGGGGAAGCCGTTGATGGCGTCTTGCACCGAGGACACGAGCCGGCCCGTGGGCAGCAGCAGCAGGATGCCGCCCACCACCACAATCGCCGGGGCAAGCTGGATCCCCACGGGGCTGCCGAACTGCCACAGGAGCAGCGCGATGATGGTGACCACGAAAGAGCAGGCCGCCGTGATGAAGAAGTCGGGTGTCCGCCAGCGGCCCAGCTTCCGGGCCAGCAGGCTGATCAGCAGGTTGGATGCGAAGGCGACCGCAGACGCCCCCGGGCCGCCGCCGATCACGCCCACGAACAATGCCGAAAACACAGCGAACGCGACCGTGACCATCCAGCGCGGGAAAGGCTTGGGGCTGCGGACGATCTCGTCCAGGCGCCGGACGGCCTCGTCCCTGCCGACCCCGCCTGCCACGATGTCGGTGACGAGCTGGTGGACTTTTGCCAGGCCTGCGTAGTTGTTGGTCCAGGAACGCACCACGCGAAGCAGCGCTATGGGCGTTTGGTCCGGGGCCGCATAGTTGATGCCCACCGACTGGTTGGTGATGTCCACCTCGATGTTGCTCAGGCCGAGCGCCGCGGTGACAGCGATGATGCTGGTTTCCACTTCGAGGGCGCCTGCGCCGTACCGGAACATCGATTCGGCGAGCCGCAGGGCGAAGTCCATGGTCTTCCGCGCCGACGTGTCCACGCCGGCCACCTGGATCATGGGGTTGGCGTAGGGGCTCCCGGTGAGCCGGTCCACGATGCTCAGCGGCGCCGTCGGCGGGTTCTCCCCCTGCACAAGGCGGCGCAGCATGCGCTTGGCGGCGGCGTTCTGGCGCAGCTGCGAAGCGGTCAGCGGCTGTGTCTTGGGCAGGCCGTCACTGATGGGGCGCTCGGCTCCTTCGGGTTTCTTCTCCACTCCGGCCTCCCTCCATGCGTTGCCTATGGTCTGTCTGTCACTGCCAGTCCTAGTAGAACTGCTTTCCCGTCCGGCGGGTGTACACCTGTCGCGCCACCCGTTCGCCGGCGGCCATCCAGGCCTTGTACTTCAGCGGGCTGATGACCTGGTCGTAGCAGCCCACGAAGTCGGTGACGGTCTTGCTGAAACTTGTCTTGAAGAGGCCCAGCCCGTGGAACGGGTTGGACGTGTCCTTCAGTTGGTCGCTGGGCGGGGTACCGCAGAAGTCGTATTCCGTGCAGCCAAGTTCCTTGACCTGGTTGATTGCCGTCCACTGCACGAGGTGCGAATCGCCGTACTGGCTGCGCTTCTGCAGGGACCCGCCGTCCTTATAGGTGCCCTTGCGTCCGTAGTTGATGACGAAGGCTCCCACCGAGGGGACGCCGTTCTCGTACACGAACAGGAGTCGTCCCTGGCCGCGCTTGATGAAGTTGGTCCAGAACTGGCGGTAGTACTCGTACTCCCGGACCCGGACCTGTGACTTGGCCTCCACGGTGGTGGTCATGAGCCCGTACATGGCACGGAAGTTCTCCTCGCTCGGTTCCACGTTGTGCACCTCGACGCCTTCGCGGATGGCGCGGCGGACCGCGTTCCGGCCGCGGGAGTGCAGGTTGCGGAGCAACTGGTTCTCCTCGGGGGAAATATCCAGGAGGGCGGTGGAGTCGTTGGGCTGCAGGTTGTGGGTCTTGACCAGCCCCGCCCCTTCGATGACCTGCCGGGCCTGGTCGCTGAGCACGATGTCCGGCTCGATCTTGATGGCGAAGACGCCCAGCCGGGCCCGCCTGACGAAGTCCTCGTTGGCTTTGGCGATGCCGGGAATGTCTTCCACGTCGGCTACATCCGGTCCCTTGATGAGGTACCAGAGCTTGCCCAGCACCGGAAAGCTCTTTTCCAGGACGAGGTTGTAGCTGAGGTAGTCGGCGGTTTCGTAGACCAGGTGTAGGGTTTTCCAGCCAAAGTGCTGCTTGACGTCAGCGAAGGCCTCTGACTGAAGGAGGTTTCCGCCGTTCGGATTCGCGGTGACGTGGGAATCCCAGTTGGCGACCTCCTCGGAGGTGGCAAAGCGGGCAGTGAATTCTCGCAAGTGTGCCGTGTCCAATCTTCGCGTACGTGTCTGCAGCTGGTGCCCGATGAGGCAGCCTCAAGTCTATCCGTCCAGCACGTGCCCGCGCCGAATGCCCGGCGTCCGCAGTGTTGCGTCCGTTCAGCACTCCACGACGTTGACGGCGAGGCCGCCCATGGCCGTTTCCTTGTACTTCGAACTCATGTCCCGGCCGGTTTCCCGCATGGTGACGATCACCTCGTCGAGGGAAACCCGGTGCGAGCCGTCTCCCCACAGCGCCATCTTGGCGGCGTTGATGGCCTTTGCGGCAGCGATCGCGTTGCGTTCAATGCAGGGCACCTGGACGAGCCCGCCGATGGGATCGCAGGTCAGGCCGAGGTTGTGCTCCATGGCGATTTCCGCGGCGTTCTCCACCTGTGACGGTGTGCCGCCCATGACCTCGGCCAGGCCCGCGGCAGCCATGGACGACGCCGAACCCACCTCGCCCTGGCAGCCCACCTCTGCGCCGGAGATGGATGCCTGCTCCTTGTACAGGACCCCGATCGCGCCGGCCGTCAGCAGGAACTTCACCACGACGTCGTCGCGGTCCTGCTGGCTTGCCGTGTCCATGCCGGGGGCGAAGTGCAGGGCGTAGTACAGCACCGCAGGGATGATGCCCGCTGCGCCGTTGGTGGGGGCGGTCACCACCCGCCCGCCGGTGGCGTTTTCCTCGTTGACGGCCAGGGCGATGAGGTTGACCCACTCCTGCCAGTACTTGGGGTCCCTGTCCTTGTCCTCCTTCAGGAGGCGTTCGTGCCAGTCGGGCGCACGACGGCGGACCTTCAGTCCGCCGGGCAGCAGCCCCTCACGCTTGAGGCTGACCTGCACGCAGCTTTCCATCACGGAGTAGATGTGCAGCAGGCCTTCACGGATTTCCTCTTCAGAGCGGGAGGCGCGTTCGTTGACCAGCATGATCTCGCCGATGGACAGCCCCTTGGACTGGCACCGGCCGAGGAGTTCCGCGGCGGTGCGGAACGGCAGGGGCAGTTCCTTCTTGGATTCCTCGAGTTCCTGCTGTGCCGCGTCCTCTTCACCCTCGCGGACGATGAAGCCGCCGCCCACGGAGAAGAAGGTTGCCTCGTGGAGGACCTCGCCGGCGGCATCGAAGACCGTGAACGTCATGCCGTTGGTGTGCCGCGGCAGGATTGTCAGGGGACGCAGCACCATGTCCTTGACGCCGTAGGGCAGGGCAACACCGTTCCCGTCGCCGGCACCGGCGAGCTGCAGCATGCCGGTCTCCGCGATCGCGGCGAGCCGGTCCTCCACCTCATCGGGCAGGATCAGCTCGGGGTGGAAGCCTTCGAGCCCGAGCAGGATCGCGGTCATGGTGCCGTGGCCATGCCCCGTCGCGGCCAGCGAACCGTACAGGTCCACCCGCAACGACGCCACGCGCACCAGCCTGCCGGAAGACTTCAGCTCTTCGGCGAACACCGCGGCGGCCCGCATCGGTCCAACGGTGTGTGAACTGGACGGCCCTATTCCGATGGAAAAAAGGTCAAAGACTCCAACGGCCATAAATCAATCCTAACTAGACAAGTGGTCATGCGGGGCGGGAGCCGGACATCCTCTGCATGCTCGGTCGCGAAGACGCCCGCTGCGCGGACGTGACGCTCCCTTAGACGCATGCTGCCGGATGTCCGGCCCCTCCCAGGGGCCGGCAGGCCGCGGGAAGTCAGGCGAGGGGTGCGACTGCGGGATAGAGCGGGTGCGCTTCGGCCAGTGCCTCCACGCGGGTGCGCAGGCCGGAGAGGTCGGTTCCGGCGTCGGCCATGAGTGCCTCGGCGATGATGTCCGCCACCTCGGCGAAGGCGGCTTCGCCGAAGCCGCGGGTCGCCAGGGCAGGCGTACCGATGCGGAGGCCGGAGGTGACCATCGGCGGGCGCGGGTCGAACGGCACGGCGTTGCGGTTGACGGTGATGTCGATTTCCGCGAGCCGGTCCTCGGCCTGCTGCCCGTCGAGCTCGCAGTTGCGCAGGTCCACCAGCACCAGGTGCACGTCGGTGCCGCCGGAGATCACGTTGATCCCCTTCGCGGTGACGTCCGGCTGGACCAGGCGCTCGGCCAGGATCCGGGCGCCGGCCAGCACGCGCTCCTGGCGTTCCTTGAACTCGGCCGAGGCCGCGATCTTGAACGCCACGGCCTTGCCGGCGATGACGTGCTCCAGCGGACCGCCCTGCTGGCCGGGGAACACCGCCGAGTTGATCTTCTTGGCGATGTCGGCGTCGTTGGTCAGGATGATCCCGCCGCGCGGACCGGCGAGGGTCTTGTGCGTCGTGGACGTGGTGACGTGCGCGTGCGGCACCGGGGACGGGTGCAGGCCCGCAGCCACCAGCCCCGCGAAGTGCGCCATGTCCACCATCAGGTACGCGCCCACGGAATCGGCGATCCGGCGGAACTCGGCGAAGTCCAGCTGCCGGGCGTAGGCGGACCAGCCGGCAACGATCAGCGCCGGCTTGTGCTCCTGGGCCAGGCGCTCCACCTCAGCCATGTCGATCCGGTGGTCCTCTTCGCGGACCTGGTACGGGATCACGTTGTACAGCCGGCCGGAGAAGTTGATGCGCATGCCGTGGGTGAGGTGCCCGCCGTGGGCGAGGTTCAGGCCCATGATCGTGTCGCCCGGCTTGATCAGGGCGTGCATCACCGAGGCGTTCGCCTGCGCGCCGGAGTGCGGCTGCACGTTCGCGTACTCGGCGCCGAACAGTGCCTTCACACGGTCGATCGCGAGCTGCTCGATCACATCCACGTGCTCACAGCCGCCGTAGTACCGCTTGCCCGGGTAGCCCTCGGCGTATTTGTTCGTCAGCACCGAGCCCTGCGCCTGCATCACTGCCACAGCCGTGTGGTTCTCCGAGGCGATCATCTCCAGCCCGCCGCGCTGGCGGGTCAGCTCGTCATCGATCTTTTCGGCGATCTCCGGGTCGAGGGCCGACAGTTCGGCGTCCAGGCTCGGGGAAATTACCTGCTGGAATGCTGCCGTTGCGGCACCTGCCCCGCTCACAGTTCGCCACCGTTCTTGGCCGCGTACTCCTCGGCGGAGAGCAGCGGACCGTCGGAGTCCGCAGCCACCTTGAAGAGCCAGCCGGCGCCGTACGGATCGCTGTTGATCAGCGCCGGGTCCTCGACGACGGCGGGGTTGGTTTCCAGGACTTCGCCGGTTACCGGGGAGTACAGGTCAGAGACGGACTTGGTGGACTCCACCTCGCCGCAGGTCTCCCCCGCCGTCACTGCGGAGCCGACCTCGGGCAGGTCCACATAGACGATGTCGCCGAGGGCGTCGGTGGCCACGGCGGAGATTCCGATGGAAACAATATTTGATCCGGCGTTGCCGGTATCCCGGGCAACCCATTCGTGTTCGTCGGAGTACTGCAGTTCTGGGGCAACTTTTGCCATGTTTTTTCCTTACGTTTGAAATCTGTGGTTCGGGTGGAGGCGGCAGGGAACCGAATTCCTCCGCGTGATCGAGCCTGTCGAGATCCGGGTTTCGACAAGCTCGACCCCCAATGATCGAGCTTGTCGAGACCCCCCGGCGTCGACAAGCTCAACCAGCGGAGCGGCTACTTTGCGCGCTTATAGAAAGGCAGTGCCACGACTTCGAAGGGCTCGCTCTTGCCGCGCAGGTCGATGTCCAAGGCTGTGCCGGGCTCGCTGTACTCCACGTCGACGTACGCCATTGCCACGGGGTATCCCAGGCTCGGGCTGGGCTGGCCGGAGGTGACCTCGCCAACGACCTTGCCGTCCTTGAGCACCGGGTAGTGGCCGCGGCCGGCACGGCGTCCCAGTCCCTTGAGGCCCACGAGCTTGCGACCCGAGGTGGAGCCGGCGCCTGCTTCCTTCTTGGCGGCCAGGGCGGCCTTTCCGACGAAATCGCCTTCCTTGGACAGCGCGACGACGGGCCCGAGGCCGGCGGTGAACGGGTCGCCTTCCAGGGACAGCTCGTTGCCGTACAGCGGCATCCCAGCTTCGAGTCGGAGCGAATCACGGGAGGCCAGGCCGGCGGGCGTCAGCTCCCCCTCGTCGGCAATGGCGACGATCGCCTGCCAGAGGGCGGCGGCGTCGTCGTTGTCCACGAAAATCTCGAAGCCGTCCTCGCCGGTGTAGCCGGTGCGGGCCAGCAGCAGTTCCTGGCCGGCGCCTGCCACAAGGAACGGGACCTCGACGGCGGCGTAGTACTTGAGGCCGGTGACAAGCTCGTGCTGGGCGGCGGGAACCAGGCGGAGGAGGATCTCCTCGGCCTTCGGTCCCTGGACGGCGATCAGCGATGTAGCGGCGGAGACGTCGTCGACGACGACGTCGAAGCCGGTCGAACGCTGGGCAAGAGCCGCGGCCACCACTTTGGCGTTACCGGCATTCGGCACCACCAGGAACCGGTCCGCACTGTTTTTTGCGGCGTCCGCGTCTGCGGCATCCGCAGCGGCTGGCCGGCGGTACACGATGAGGTCGTCAATGATGCCGCCGTCCTCGTTGCAGATCAGCGAGTACTTGGCCTTGCCGACGGCCATCGCCGAAATCTTGCCGACGAGGGCGTAGTCGAGGAATGCTGCCGCATCGGGCCCGGTCACCCAGACTTCGCCCATGTGGGAGAGGTCGAAGATACCGGCGGCCTTGCGGACAGCGTGATGCTCGGCCAGCTCGGAGCTGTATTTGAGCGGCATCTGCCAGCCACCGAAGTCGGTGAAGGAAGCGCCGAGTTTCTTGTGCTCTTCGTAAAGGGCGGTGTAATTCTCAGTCATGTGAAAACCTTCCGGTGATCGAGTTCGTCGAGATCTAGTTTTCGAACTCGGAAAGGGGCGGGCAGGAGCAGATCAGGTTCCGGTCACCCAGGGCGCCGTCGATCCGGCCCACGGGCGGGAAGTACTTGTCCTGCTTGAGGGAGTGCACGGGGAACACGGCCTGCTCGCGCGGGTATTCGCGGTTCCAGTCCGAGCTGATGGCGGCTGCTGCGGTGTGCGGGGCGTTCCGCAGCGGGCTGTCCGTGACGCTGAACTCTCCGTTGGCCACCTGGTCGATTTCGGCCCGGATGGAGATCATGGCCTCGATGAAGCGGTCGATTTCGCCGAGGTCCTCGGATTCGGTGGGCTCCACCATCAGCGTGCCGGCCACCGGGAACGCCAGGGTAGGTGCGTGGAAACCGTAATCGATGAGGCGCTTGGCCACGTCTTCTGCGGTCACCCCGGTCTTGGCCGTGAGTTCGCGCAGGTCCAGGATGCACTCGTGCGCCACGAGGCCCGCCGCGCCCGTGTAAAGCACCGGGAAGAAATCGTTGAGCCGGGCTGCCACGTAGTTGGCCGCCAGCAGCGCCGACTTGGTGGCGTCCGTCAGGCCCTTGCCGCCCATGAGCTTCACGTAGGCCCAGGAGATCGGCAGGACGCCGGCTGATCCAAAGCGCGAGGCCGAGATCGGAACGTCGTTGCCCTCCGTCCAGGTCGCCGCGTTGCCGGGCATGAACGGTGCCAGGTGCGCCTTGGCAGCAACCGGGCCAACGCCCGGGCCGCCGCCGCCGTGCGGGATGCAGAAGGTCTTGTGCAGGTTCAGGTGGGACACGTCTCCGCCGAACTTGCCCGGCTGGGCCAGGCCGACCAGGGCGTTGAGGTTGGCGCCGTCGATGTACACCTGGCCGCCGGCTGCGTGGACCGCGTCGCAGACCTCGCGGACGTCGGCGTCATACACGCCGTGGGTGGACGGGTAGGTGATCATGATGCAGGACAGGGCGTCCTTGTGCAGCTCGATCTTGGCGTTGAGATCTGCATGGTCGATCGTGCCGTCGGCCGCGGTGGCCACCACAACAACCTTCATGCCGGCCAGCACCGCGGAGGCGGCGTTGGTGCCGTGCGCCGAGGCAGGGATCAGGCAGACGGTCCGCTGCTCGTCCCCGCGGGACAGGTGGTAGCCGCGGATGGCGAGCAGGCCTGCCAGCTCACCCTGGGAACCGGCGTTGGGCTGGATGGACACCTGGTCATAGCCCGTGATCTCGGTGAGCTGCGCTTCGAGGTCCGCGATCAGTTCGCGCCAGCCTTCGGTCTGGGAATCCGGGGCGAAGGGGTGGATCGAAGCGAACTCCGGCCAGGAGATCGCTTCCATTTCTGCCGTGGCGTTCAGCTTCATGGTGCAGGAGCCCAGCGGGATCATGGTGCGGTCCAGCGCAAGGTCGCGGTCGGAGAGCCGGCGCACGTAGCGCAGCAACTGCGTCTCGGAGCGGTGGGTGCTGAACACCGGGTGCTGCAGGTAGGAGGAAGAGCGTTCGACGGCGGTGTCCAGTGCGAAGGCATCCGTCGCCTCAACTTTGCCGGCACCAAAGGCGCCGAGGACGTCCTCGACGATCGCCGCCGTCGTCGTTTCATCGGTGGAGATGCCCACAGTGTCCGCATCGATGCTGCGGAGGTTGATCCCCCGGGCCTCGGCTGCGGCGATGACGTCTGCCGCCTTGCCCGGAACGGACACGGTGACGGTGTCAAAGAAGCTGGTGTGCAGGACCTCGAGGCCGGCGGCCTTGAGGGAGGCGGCGAGGGTCCGGGCGT
Source organism: Arthrobacter sp. Soil_N43 (assembly GCF_057655195.1). Classification (NCBI taxonomy): domain Bacteria; kingdom Bacillati; phylum Actinomycetota; class Actinomycetes; order Micrococcales; family Micrococcaceae; genus Arthrobacter; species Arthrobacter sp. Soil_N43. The sequence goes on along the minus strand of NZ_JBDGML010000092.1, from coordinate 13,823 downwards.
GGCCGTGGGCGGTTTCGGCGATCGCCTTGAGGCCGTCCGGGCCGTGGTAGACCGCGTACATGGAGGCGACAATGGCAAGCAGTGCCTGGGCGGTGCAGATGTTGGACGTCGCCTTTTCGCGGCGGATGTGCTGTTCACGGGTCTGCAGCGCGAGGCGGTAGGCGGGCGCGCCCGCAGAATCCTTGGACACTCCCACGAGGCGTCCCGGCATGGAACGCTCGAGGCCCTTCTGGACGGCCATGTAGGCAGCGTGGGGTCCGCCGTAGAACAGCGGGACGCCCAGGCGCTGCGCGGAGCCGACGGCGATGTCCGCACCCTGCTCGCCCGGCGGGGTGATGAGGGTCAGTGCCAGGAGGTCGGCAGCCACCGTTACCAGGGCGCCGCGGTCCTTGGCTGCCGCTATGACCTCGGAGTGGTCAAAGACGCGGCCGGAGGCGCCGGGCTGCTGCAGGACGACGCCGTTGATCACGCCGTCGGGCAGTCCGTGGGACAGGTCCGCAACCTCAACCTCGAAGCCGAGCGCTTCAGCGCGGCCCCGGACGATGGCGATGGTCTGCGGGAGGCAGTCGGCGTCCAGGACGGTCTTGCCGTCGCGGGCTTCCTTGTTCTTGTTGGCCCGGCGCATCATCAGGACGGCCTCGGCCACAGCCGTGGCTTCGTCCAGCAGCGATGCGTTGGCGATGGGCAGGCCCACGAGGTCCTGCACCATGGTCTGGAAGTTCAGCAGGGCTTCGAGGCGGCCCTGGGAAATCTCGGGCTGGTACGGGGTGTAGGCCGTGTACCAGGCGGGGGATTCCAGGATGTTGCGGCGGATCACCGGCGGGGTCACGGTGTCGTAGTAGCCCTGGCCGATCATCTGGACGGCTGTCTTGTTCTTGGCGGCCAGCCTGCGCAGCGCCGTGAGCGTTTCGACTTCGCTCAGCGCAGCGGAGAGTTCCAATGGGGAATCCTGGCGGATGTCCTTGGGCACGGCGGTGTCAACCAGGGCATCAACGGTGTCATAGCCGACGGCCTTGAGCATGGCGTCAACGTCGGCTTCACGGCGGGCGCCAATATGCCGGTCGACGAAGGACGTGGAGGCTGAATGTACGGTCAAAGGAACTCCATAACTATGGCGGCGCTGGGTACGCCACATTGATTCGGGTTCCTCCCCGCTCTGTATTGGACCTGAGAGTTTCCGCGTCGCCGTGCGTTGCGCACGGTCCTGCTTGCACCGTCGGTGAGCACGGCATGTCCTGATGTTCGGGTGATCCCGAGACTCCAGGCGGACAGCCTGCTACTTTCCAGAGTTGCCTTGCCGCGGCGGTACATGGGCCTGAGAGATTCCTGGGGAGGTTTTGCTCCTACGGCGCCTGCTTGTACCTACATGCAGAACTCTCCCGCCGCAGATCAAAGGCATATTCAGTTAGCGGTGACAACAGTCACAGGGGTTATTCTCCTATGTCCGGAACCAGTCTGCAAACTGTCTCGCGGACCGGGAACATGCCCACGGAAAAACGCCGTGATCGCCTGGTAGGTGTCCCGGCAGGTCGCGGTAGCTGTTCCGGTACAGGAACCTGCCGTCCATATCCCGGATGACGTGGTCGACACAGTCGCGGACAGCGGCAACCCTTCCAGCATTGAGGGCGTCAAACCGATTCGTGCTCTCGGCGAGGGACTGGGAGCGTCCTTCCCGCCGGGCCTTCCACATCCGGTCCTCATAGAATGTCTCGACATTCCTTCCGGTCACCACAGCTCCCCCGCTTCCCCACCCGAATGCGGGCCGCGACGCTGCTGCACGGCCCCGTCACCCAGTCTCGCCCCGGCCCCTCAAGACCTGGACAGCGCCGCGTCAAGATCTGCTCAAGAAACTCTTCCGCTCTCCTAACGTCAACAAGGCATCAGCCGCGGAGCCGCTCCAGCGCGGACAGCAGGCTCCCGACGTCGGCCGCCGTCTCGGCAGCCGTTGCGGCCGGTCCGATCGACAGCATGGCGTTAAAGTACAGCCCGTCGCCCATGTAGAGGACTGCCTTCGCCAGTCCCGGCCCCACATCCTTGGCGATCTCGTCGAGCCAGCGCTGCTGGATATGGGCGAACCGGCGCCGCGTCTCCTCATGGGCCACCTCCGCCAGGCGCGTTGCTGCCACGATGACGCGGTCCAGCGGAGTGTCCGCCCACACCGAGGACTTGATGAAGTAGGCCGCCGCCCCTTCAGGTGCGGTGGCCATCGCCCGGGCATCCGCCTCTGCATATTCGTCCAGGCGGTCCAGCAGGACGCCGATCAGGGCCTCCTTGTTCGGGAAATGGTAGAGCAGCCCGCCCTTGGAGACGCCTGCGCGCCCGGCGACGGCGTCGAGGGTGGCCGCGCGCTCCCCGACTTCGATGAGGAGGGATTCGAAGGCGTCGAGGACAGCACCGCGCGCTACTGGTTTTCTGGGCATGGCTTCCATCATGCCGGTTTTGGCAGGGTGGTTATAACTGTACCGTCCAGACGGTATAGTTATAACCATGACCATGTCCGCATCCTCCCAGGCACTCAAACCAACCACCAGCAAAGCAGCCCCCGGCAAAGCAGTACGGCAGCCGGCTCCCGTCAACGGCGGAGTGCGCGACTGGCTTGCCCTGGGCCTGCTGATGTTCCCGGTGCTGCTCGTGGCCGTGGACAACACGGCCCTGACGTTCGCGCTCCCGGCGATCGCCCGCAGCCTGGACCCCTCCGGCGTGCAGCTGCTGTGGATCGTGGATGCCTACGCCCTCGTCCTGGCGGGGCTGCTGGTGGCCATGGGAAGCCTGGGCGACAGGATCGGCCGCCGCCGGCTGCTGCTGATCGGCACTGCGGGCTTTGCCGCGGTTTCGGCCGTCACAGCATTTGCCCCCAATGCTGAATGGCTGATTGCAGGGCGCGCCGGACTGGGCCTGTTCGGTGCCATGCTGATGCCGTCCACGCTGTCCCTGATCCGCAACATCTTTCAGGAACCCAACCGGCGGCGCCTGGCCGTCGCGATCTGGGCAGCAGGTTTCTCCGGCGGCGCTGCCCTGGGACCGATCTTCGGCGGCTGGCTCGTGGAGCACTTCTGGTGGGGCGCGGTGCTTCTGGTGGCGGTGCCGATCATGGTGCCGCTGCTGGTCTTCGGCCGGTTCTTCATTCCGGAGTCCAGGGATCCAAACCCGGGCCGGGTGGATGTGCCCAGCATCCTGCTTTCCATGCTGACCATGGTGCCCGTGGTTTATGGGATCAAGGAACTGGCCACGGACGGCCCCGGGGTGTTGCCCCTTTCGGTGATCGCCTTCGGCACGCTCATGGGCTGCGCCTTTGTCCGCCGCCAGCAGCGGCTGGCGTCTCCCCTGCTGGACCTGTCCCTGTTTCGGAACCGGGTGTTCAGCACGGCGATCACCGCCAACGTTCTGGCCCTGTTCTCCTTCAACGGCTTCATTCTGTTCCTGGCCCAGCACCTGCAGCTGCTGGAGGGAATGTCCCCGTCGGCATCGGGGACGGCCATGCTCCCGGCGCTGGCGGCCACCGTGGTGGCGGGCCTCCTCGTGGTGCCGCTGGTGAGGAGGGTCCGGCCGGGGTTCGTGGTGGCCGGCGGCCTGTCGCTGAGCGCGGCGGGCTACTGCGTGGTGGCCCTTGGCGACCACTCGGCCGGGCCATCCCTGCTCCTGGGTGCACTGCTCCTGCTGGCCCTGGGCGTGGGGGCGGCAGAGACCATCTCCAACGACCTGATCCTGGGCGCCGTGCCGCCGGCCAAGTCCGGAGCGGCTGCGGCCATCTCCGAAACGGGATACGAGGTGGGCTCCCTGCTGGGAACGGCCGTGCTGGGATCGATCCTCACGGCGTCGTACCAGGCGAAGTTCGTGCTGCCCGATGCCGTTGCCCAGGTGCCCCAGGGCGCTTCAGCGGACCGGGCCAGGGAAACTCTTGCGGGGGCGATGGAACTGGCCGAAACGCTGCCCGCCCCGCTGTCCGAGGCCCTCGCAGCGGCGGCCCGCCTGGCTTTCGACTCAGGCGTCCACATCACGGCCTCCATCGCGCTGGTACTCATGGCCGGAGCTGCAGTCATGTCCGCCGTCGTGCTGCGCGCAGTGCCGAAGGCCAAGTAGACGACGGCGGCCCGTCACCGCGGCTGCGGTGACGGGCCGCGGCGGCAGCGCTTGCCCGCTGCCCGCCGTCGTCGACTGTCTCGTTACTTGCCGGCAGTCTGCTTGCTGTCGGGCTGCGTGACGCTCGCCGAAGCCTTCATGTTCTCGGCGCCAACCATCCAGGCGTACTGCTCGAGCTTCTCGATGAAGGCGTGGAGCAGGTCTGCGGTGGTGGGGTCCTCCTCGTCCACCTCGTCATGGACCTTGCGCATGGTGCCGACCGCGGCTTCAAGCGCGGCCACGATCCGGTCGATCGCATCCTTGGTGTTGATGAGTCCCTGGGGGAACTGGGCAAGGCTGGTGGACTTCGCCACGGTCTCGCTGCGTCCGTCGGGGAGGGCGTGGAGTGCCCGCATGCGCTCCGCCATGTCATCCGCGAAGGCGCGGGCGGCGTCGACGATCTCGTCCAGCTGCAGGTGGAGGTCCCTGAAGTTGGTTCCCACAATGTTCCAGTGAGCCTGCTTGCCCTGCATGTGCAGCTCGATCAGGTCGGCGAGCACGGCCTGCATGTTGTTGGTCAGTGTCGGTGAAGCTTTCATGAATCCTCCTCGAGTGGTCCAGTAGCTCCGACGCTACCGCAGCCTTGGCCGGGGGCGGCAGGACGAATGCCAAAATTTCACGATCAGCTTACTTATTATTTCGGCGATAAATGAACGCCCTTCAAATAGCCCTTGCCAGCACGGCCCCTGCCGTGCATACTAAATGAACGTCATTCATTTAGTGACGGTCGTCTCACTGGAGTAGTCATCATGATTGAAATCACCTGCCTCGCTTCGCCCGCCTCCCCTGCCCGGACAGCGCCGTCCGCGCGCCCCGCGCTGCGGATCGGCGTCGTCCAGCACCGTTGGCACAGCAGCATTGCGGCCCTTCGCGCCGAACTGAACGACGGCATCGCACGGGCGGCCCGGCTCGGCGCCGCCGTGGTCTTCCTTCCCGAACTCACGCTGTCCCGCTACCCAGCGGACCAGGTTCCCGAGAATGACCTCTCCCTGCCAGGGCGGGCCCGCCCCCGCCCCTCGGACGCGGCGGAGGACCTTCTCACCGGCCCCACGTTCCGCTTCGCCGCTGACGCAGCGCGCCGCCACGGCATCTGCGTGCATGCCTCGCTCTATCAGCGGGCCGAGCACCCGGACGGCGCGGACGACGGCCTGGGCCTGAACACCTCCATCCTCGTCTCCCCTGCGGGCGAGCTGCTGGCGCACACCCACAAGCTGCACATTCCCGTCACGGCCGGCTACTACGAGGACCGGTTCTTCCGGCAAGGCCCGGCAGCGGAGGACGCCTACGAAGTCCACGCCCCTGCGGAACTCGGCGGCGCACGGCTCGGCATGCCCACCTGCTGGGACGAATGGTTTCCCGAGCTGGCGCGGATGTATTCGCTCGGCGGCGCCGAGCTGCTGGTGTACCCGACGGCGATCGGTTCAGAACCGCTGTTCCCGGACTTCGACACGCAGCCCCTCTGGCAGCAGGTCATCGTGGGCAACGGCATCGCGAACGGGCTGTTCATGGCGGTGCCGAACCGCTGGGGCCGGGAAGGGAGCCTCAATTTCTACGGGTCCTCGTTCATTTCAGATCCCTACGGCCGCATCCTCGTCCAGGCGCCGCGGGACGAGTCGGCCGTGCTCGTAGCCGATCTCGACCTGGACCAGCGGCGCGACTGGCTCACCCTGTTCCCGTTCCTGACCACCCGTCGCCCGGACACCTACGCACGGCTCACCGAACCGGTGCGCCACGACGAACCGTTCGGGAACGGCGCACGCTCAATCACCGGCCGCGACGTGCCTGCCGAGGTCACCGCATGAGCACGTGGCGCATGCCTGCCGAAACGGCGCCCCAGGAGCGCCTCTGGATGGCCTTCCCCACCGGAGGCTACACCTTAGGCGAGACAGCCGAAGATGCGCACGCCGCCCGTTCGGTCTGGGCCGCCGTCGCGAACGCCGCCGTCGAATTCGAGCCGGTCACGGTGGTGGTTGCCCCCAACGACGTCGATACGGCCGCGCGCTACCTGGACCCCGCCGTCGAGGTGCTTCCGGCGGAATTGAATGACGCCTGGATGCGGGACATCGGCCCCACCTTCGTCCTCGACGGCGGCGGCCGGCTGGGTGCCGTGGACTGGGTCTTCAACGGCTGGGGTGCCCAGGACTGGGCGAGCTGGGACAAGGATTCGCTCATCGCGGCGGAGGTCGCCGGGCGGACGGGCGCCGACCATCTGGTGTCCGGCCTGGTCAACGAGGGCGGCGGCATCCAGGTGGACGGCGAGGGGACGGTTCTGGTCACCGAAACCGTGCAGCTCGACCCGGGCCGCAATCCCGGGCTCACCAAGGCAGATATCGAGGCTGAGCTGGCCAAAACCATCGGCGCCAGCCACGTGATCTGGCTTCCCCGCGGCCTGACCCGCGATTCCGAGCGCTTTGGTACCCGCGGACACGTGGACATCGTGGCCGCCATCCCGTCGCCGGGTGTTCTCCTGGTCCATTCGCAACAGGATCCCAGGCACCCGGATTACGAGGTCAGCCGTGAGGTCATCAGCTTCCTGTCCATCACCCGGGATGCTGCCGGACGGGAGTGGAACATCATCGAAGTTCCCGCCCCCGAAACCCTGACGGATGCGGAGGGCTTCGTCGACTACAGCTACATCAACCATGTGGTGGTCAACGGCGGCGTCATCGCCTGCACGTTCTCCGACGCCAACGATGAGAAGGCCCTCCGCATCCTCGCCGACGCCTATCCCGGGCGCCGGGTGGTGGGTATCGACGCCCGCGAGCTCTTCGCCCGCGGCGGAGGAATCCACTGCATCACCCAGCAGCAGCCCGCCGGCTCCCGGAACGGACTGTCGGCCAGAAAGGGTCAGCCATGAGTCAGACCATCCGCACGACGGCACCGGCCGCACCCGGCGCCGGCACCTCCCACGGCATCACCGCGAAGGGACTCCAGGGCGGGCAGCTGGGCCTCCTCGCCGTCGTCGTCCTTGGCATTTCCACCATTGCGCCGGCGTACACGCTGACCAGCGCACTCGGTCCCACGGTCAACGAGGCCGGGTTGCAGCTTCCTGTCATCTTCCTCATCGGCTTCATCCCGATGATCCTGGTGTCCCTGGCCTACCGGGAGCTGAACGCCGATTCGCCTGACAGCGGCACCACGTTCACCTGGGTGACCAAGGCCTTCGGTCCCTGGGTCGGCTGGATGGGCGGCTGGGGCCTGCTGGCCGCAAACATCATCGTGCTGTCCAACCTGGCCGCGGTGGCCGTGGACTTCTTCTACCTGTTCATCGCACAGCTCACGGGCGCACCGGAACTGGCCGATCTGGCCGCCAATAAGCCCCTCAATGTGGCAACCTGCTTCGTTTTCGTGGCGCTGGCGGTCTGGGTGAGCTACCGCGGGCTGCACACCACCAAGGTCGTGCAGTACGGGCTCGTGGGCTTCCAGTTGCTGGTGCTGGGTCTCTTCGTGGCGCTGGCCTTCGCCAACTGGTCCTCGTCCGAAACCTCCATCCCTTTCAGCTGGGAATGGTTCGACGTCACCAAGATCGAGACGTTCGGCCAGGTCGCGGCCGGCATTTCGCTGTCCATCTTCGTGTACTGGGGCTGGGACGTCTGCCTCACCGTGAACGAGGAGACCTCCAACGGCAAGAAGACCGCAGGGCTGGCAGGCACGCTGACCGCCGTCGTCGTCCTTGGCATTTACCTGCTGGTGACCATCGCCACCATGATGTTCGCCGGCGTCGGTGACACAGGCATCGGCCTGAACAACGAGGAAAACCACGCAAACATCTTCACCGCGCTGGCCTCCCCCATCATGGGACCCGTGGCCATCCTCATGTCGCTGGCAGTCCTGTCCAGCTCGGCGGCCTCCCTGCAGTCCACGTTCACCTCGCCGTCGCGAAGCCTTCTGGCGATGGCCCACTACGGCGCACTGCCCAAGCCGTTTAGCCGCCTGAGCAAGAAGTTCGCCACGCCGGGCTTCGCCACCATCGCATCCGGTGTCCTCTCGGCCGGGTTCTACGCCGTGATGCATGTGGTCAGCGAAAACGTCCTCAATGACACCATCCTCGCGCTGGGCCTGATGATCTGCTTCTACTACGGACTGACAGCCTTCGCGTGCGTCTGGTACTTCCGCAACAGCGCCTTCAGCAGTGTCCGGAATTTCACGCTGCGGCTGCTTTGCCCGCTGCTGGGTGGCGTGGGGCTCCTTGTGGTGTTCCTGCAGACGGCCTCGGACAGCTGGGCCCCGGAGTTCGGCAGCGGCTCGGAACTCTTTGGCGTGGGCCTGGTGTTCGTGCTCGGCGTCGGCATCCTCGCCATGGGAGTCGTCTTCATGCTGGTCATGTCGCGGCTCCGGCCCGGGTTCTTCCGCGGCGAAACCATCCGCCGGGACACTCCGGCACTGGTTGTTCCCGAGTAGCAGCCAACCTGACGCCAGCCACAAGGCGATGCCCCGCCTCCCGCTAAACGGGGGGCGGGGCATCGTGCGCATCAACGGGCAATGCGCTGTGCCTGCGTGTTTGGTCTGCGTTTTTGGCCTGTGGCTGCTGTGCCTGCACGGGTATGGCTTCACCGGCCCGGAGGACGCCGCCGGTTACCAGTAATGGGCGACGTCAATGACGAGCCGTGAACCCGAGCCGGGACCGGCAAGGGTGAATACCTTGAACGGCAGCCGTGCGCGGACACCAAGGCCGAGGGTGGTGTAACCCTCAAAGCTGCCTGCCCAGGCCAGCTGCCTGAACGTCTGGTACTTGGAAACGTTGGTCACCTCTGACCTGTTGGCCGGAGTAAAAGTGGCCTTTCCCGTGTCGCTGTCATAGCTTGGCGAGTGGGCCGTGACCTGCAGGAACGCGCCTCCCCTCAGCTTGATGGGAAGTCCGGAACCGTCTTGGACGACCTTGGAGACATAGCGGACGTTGTAGCCGCCTGCTTTTCCTTTAAGATCGATCACCAGGCGGTCGAAGCAGTAGTGCTGCCCCGTGCGTACGTTGGTTACTGATGCCGCGCTCATGGCCTGGTTGGACTTTGCCAGCGACCCCCAGACGAGCCCGCAATATGAGGCTGCGGAGGCGGACCCCGGAGCCAGCAGGCCCAGCCCGACAGCCACCACGATAGCTGTCAGCCAGGCGCTTATTTTTTTCATTTGGCCACCCCTTTCGAGTGCGTGATTGGATAGCTCCAGCGTAGGAGCACCAATTGCCCGAAACGAGGGATGTGTCCGGTTCGGAGCGCAACCGTTAAAAGCCTCGGAAACCGGTTACGGGACTGTAATTCGGGGGCACTTTCCGGGGGCGCCGCAAGACGTTCGTTGCCCTTTCGCCACATGGCCGTTATCGCTGATAACGGCGGTGTCCGGCATCCGCCAACAACGCGCGCCGGGCACAAAGAATGCACCGTGCTCCGGGCACAGGAAGGGCACAAAAAAAGCGAGGCGCCGGCTACCCTGTGGGGCCGCCGGCGTCTCGCATTGCCTTGCTAAGGAAGGGCGCGCGCCTGGGACTGTGTCAGCCTTCGCAGTCGCGGCAGTACTTCATGCCGTTCTTTTCGCGTGCAACCTGGGACCGGTGGCGGACCAGGAAGCAGGAGGAGCAGGTGAATTCGTCGGACTGCTCGGGAACAACAATGACCGTGAGTTCTTCGCCGGAGAGATCTGCGCCCGGAAGGTCGATGCCTTCGGCGGTGTCGTTCTCGTCGACGTCGATAACAGCGGTCTGCGCGCCGCCGCCGCGGGACGCCTGAAGAGCCTCGAGCGATTCCGAGGGAGTCTCTTCTTCTGTCTTGCGTGGAGCGTCGTAATCGGTAGCCATAGCGTTGTTCACTTTCGTTGCTGCGCAGCGCCATTTCAGGCACCTCAGTGAAGCAGTTTAGGTCATAAAGCAGAAAAGTGAATACTAGTGTGTCTAACGCGACAATTCCGGCTCTATTGCGGCTGATCGGGCCTGCCGCGGACGGCAGTTTCGTGGGCTCCGCGGGCATGTTCGGAAGCCACGGCCACCCCACTCAAGGCGGGCAGCCAGGCCCAGCGGGTGACCTGCTGCAGGGCGTCCGAGGCTTCTTCCGCCGTGTCCGGAAAATGACCGGAGAACAAGGCGTCAGCCAGGGTGTGGCGGATCCTGCCCAGCAGGTCTCGGGCCGTGTACGTCGTGGTCATGCTGCAAAGGTAGGCGCCCCGTGTTGTGGGCACGTTTCGCTGGCGTCTCCGCCGAGTTAAGCCGGTGAGGTCTGGGGCTGGCGGCGGGGCGACGTCCCGGCTTAGCCTGAAACGTGAGATCCGCCCCAGCATCCGCCAGGAGGCACACCATGGCCACCAAGCTCAACCGCAAGGCACTGGATCATGCACGCGCACTCGTGAAGAAGGGAAAGGTCGAGCGGGACATCCGCGATGACTGGAGTGAGCACGCACCGTCCACGGACGACGAGAACACGTTCATTGATAAACACGGCTTTGAGGAGTTCTCGAAATGGCACCTCGGCATTGACCGCGAGGAGTCGGAAGGCACCAAAGGCAGCGTGAGTTTCCCCTTCGGCGACTTCAAGAAAGTCCACCGCTGCGCCGTCATCTCGCTGGAGAGCCGGGCGGCGCAGTACGATCATGACGACATCCGCAAGGCGGCCAAGGACCTGCTGGACGAGATCGACGCCGACTAAAGACGTTGACAGCGAACTGACCGGGTGGCTTCGCGAGGCCTACGCGGTGGGTGCCAGGAACATCTGCAGAGCCGCCGGCCATAACCGGCATCGGAGCCCCCTGTCGGATTCGAACCGACGACCCCCGCTTTACAAGAGCGGTGCTCTGGCCAACTGAGCTAAGGAGGCGCGCCCTCAGGGCGTGCGCCATACGGCGCTAAACAAGGTTAGCCCACGGACTGCCCGCAGGTAAAAACGGCGGCGGCCCGCCTCCCGGTTGAAGATTCCTCCTCAATCCCGGATGGCGGGCCGTCACCGTTCAGCGTGGCTGCCGGGCTACGCCTTGGCCTTGATGGCCGCCTCGACGAAGGCCGGGAATTCGGTCTGGGCGCTGTCGCCCTTGCCCCACTGCTTTCCGTCCACCAGGACAGTCGGCGTGCCGGCGATGCCGATGGAAGCGGCTTCCTGCGTGGTGAACTTCACCCAGGGGCGGTAGGTCTTCTGTTCGATGCACGAGTCGATGCTCTTGGCGCCGATGTCCGTGGCCAGCTTCTTCAGCTCGTCGTCCGAGAGCCCGGCGCCGCCTTCGGCCGGCTGGTTGGCGAACAATGTATCCACAAACTCCGCGTACTTCTCCGGGGATTCATTCACTACACAGGCAGCAGCGTTGGCTGCGCGGGAGGAGTAATTCGTGGTGGAGCGGCTGTCCAGGAAGCCAAGGGCCCGGTACTCCACGGTGATCTTGCCTTCGTTGCGGAGGGACGTCAGCGTGTCGTTGAACTGCGCCTCGAAGTTCTTGCAGGCGGGGCAGATGAAGTCGATGTAGAGGACCACCTTGACGGGCTTGCCGGCCTCAGCTTCCGCGCCGGGCGCGGTAACGCTGGCGGGCGGCGACGCGGGGGCCTCCGGAAGGTCTGCGACGTTGACCGTCGCCGGCTCGGACTTGGCGACCTCGGTGCCCTTCAGCAGGGTGACGCCGCCGTGCACGTTTCCATTGGACGGCGTGGGACCCTGGTCGGCCACCGGCGCGTTGTTCTGCAGGCTCGTGCTGACCACAAGGGCCACAACGGCAAGGATGGCAACCACCGCGGCGACGATGCCCCATCCGATCAGCAACTTGTTCCGCTTGTCCTTCTTCAGCTTCGCTTCACGGATCTGGCGGGCTTTCTCGCGGGCCTCCGCCGTGCGCTCAGCTTTGGACATGCGGGGTTCGTTTGCGGGGCTCATTAGTTCCTCGTGTCGATCGGACAGGTGCGGACCACCCAGGGGCAACTCTCCCATTTTAGGGGGATGCCCCGGAGCTTGCGCTTTCAAGTATTCCTTCTGCGTGCCCAACGGATGAATAGCACGTATGATTCCCGCCGGTTAGGGTTGACAGAGATCCACAAGCAACCCCAGGGAGCGCAATGCAAGGACCTGAACGCGACAAACCGGAGACAAAAACGGCGAGCGGGGCTGCGTCCGAAGACAGCTCAGCCGCCACCTACGACTTCATGGTGGTGTCCAACCGCCTGCCGGTGGACCGCTGTGCTCCCGGCGAACACGGCGACGACGGCTCCGGCTGGCGCCGCTCGCCCGGCGGCCTGGTGACCGCCCTCGCCCCCATGATGACCAAGACCGACGGCGCCTGGGTCGGCTGGCACGGCGCCCCCGACGAGACGGTCACGCCGTTCAGCCACGGCGGCATGGACCTGGTCCCGGTGCAGCTGAGCACGGACGACGTTGAGCTGTATTACGAAGGCTTCTCCAACGCCACCCTCTGGCCGCTCTACCACGATGTCATTGCGCCGCCGGAGTTCCACCGGACCTGGTGGGATTCCTACCGCAAGGTCAACAGGAGGTTCGCCGACGCCGTCGTCCGCCATGCCGACCACGGCGCGACGGTGTGGGTGCAGGATTACCAGCTCCAGCTCGTGCCGCGGATGCTGCGCGAGGCCCGGCCGGACCTGCGGATCGGGTTCTTCAATCACATCCCCTTCCCTCCGCCGGAGATCTTCGCCCAGCTTCCCTGGCGCCAGGCGATCATCGACGGACTGCTCGGCGCGGACCTCGTGGGTTTCCAGCGCAGCAGCGACGCCGGGAACTTCATGCGTTCGGCCCGCCGGTTCCTCGGCGCCAGCGTCAAGCAGCAGCAGGTCCACGTCAAGGGCCAGAACGGCGACATCACACACATCGCCCGTGCACAGGCCTTCCCCATCTCCATCGATGTCCGCCAGGTCACGGAACTGGCCAACAAGCCCGAGATCATCGAACGGGCGCGCCAGATCCGCCAGGACCTCGGCAACCCCAAGACCATCCTGCTCGGCGTTGACCGGCTCGACTACACCAAGGGCATCAGGCATCGGCTCAAGGCCTACGAGGAGCTCCTCAACGAGCAAAAGCTCACGGTGGGTGACGCCACCCTGATTCAGGTTGCCAGCCCGAGCCGGGAGCGTGTGGAACAGTACCGCCTCCTCCGTGAAGAGGTGGAGGGGACTGTGGGCCACATCAACGGGACTTACGACACCATCGAGAACACGGCCGTGCGGTACCTGCACCACAGCTACCCCATCGAAGAGATGGTGGCCCTGTACCTGGCCGCCGACGTCATGCTGGTCACGGCGCTCCGCGACGGCATGAACCTCGTGGCCAAGGAATACGTCACGGCCAGGACCGGCAACGACGGCGCCCTCGTCCTGAGCGAATTCGCCGGGGCGGCCGACCAGCTCAAGCAGGCCCTGCTGATGAACCCGCACGACATTGACGGCCTCAAGGACGCCGTCATGAGGGCCGTCAACATGTCCCCGAAGGAGGCGGCCCGCCGCATGCGGTCCATGCGCAAGCAGATCCTCGACCACGACGTCGACCACTGGTCCGCTGATTTCCTGCACGCCCTCAACGAGAAGGTGGTCCGCGATGACTCCTGAGGCAGACCCCACCCGCTCCCATGACAACCCGCCGCTGACGCTTCCGCCGGAACTCCTGGAGGCCGTGCGGCGCGTCGCCGGCACCGAACACCTGCTGGTCGCCATGGACTTCGACGGCACCATCTCTCCCCTCGTGGACCATGCGGGCGACGCCCGCCCGCTGCCGCGCTCCGCCGCCGCCTTCGCCGAG